>URFE01000190.1:0-2057 GCA_900546965.1 uncultured Collinsella sp. | reverse complement strand
GGGTCACCGCGCGGTCCGCATCTGATGGTGTCGACGTCAATGGTATACGGGTGCACCATCGACGTCTTCAATACAGAAAATATCAGTGCGGAATGCGCTGGGAAGTTACCCCATGCGGCCAGCTGCGGGGTCTTTGTTGCGTTCGTACAAGCAACCCAACATATATATCTGAATTTGGATGGGAGGGGCTTGTTGCTGGTAGGGGCGTTGGGCTGCTGTCGACACTTTGGGATGGATTGTGCTTTGGGTTCGGGTCTTTGAGATGAGGGCGGAACTTTGGGATAAGGGGTTTACTTAGTTGAAGAGGGGCTTTATGGCTGATAAGTAGTCTTTGGCTACGTCGGCTTTGTCTGCTTGGAAGTTGTGCCAGGCCCACCATTGGACGGTGGCTACGAAGCTTGAGGCTATGTGGTGTAGTAAGAAACTGCGGTCCATGGTGCCAGCGGGGCCTGTGGAGTCGGCGGGGACGGTTTCGGCTGCTCGTGACATGATGGTCTTGCGTAAGCAGTCGGCGAAGACGCGGGAGCCGGCGCCGGCTACGAGGGCTCGAACGCCCTGGCGGCGCTCCCAGAGGTTGTTGAGGATATGCTCGACCTGCACGAGTGGGTCGTCGAGCGGTGTGCCATCGTCGTCGAGGGCGTGGGTACAGATGTCGCTCACGAGCTCGGACAGTAGGTCGTCTTTGCTCTTAAAGAGGCCGTAGAATGTCGCGCGGCCTACGTGAGCGCGCGCGATGATGTCGCCGACGGTAATCTTGCCGTAGTCCACTTCGCGTAGCAGCTCGGAGAACGCCGCAACGATGGCAGCGCGGCTTTTTTCTTTGCGGGCATCCATGGCTATGCATCCACGTGAACGAGCAGGCAACGGAGCGTGCCGGAGCAACCCTCGTAGGGGCGCTTACCGGCGCCGTAGCCGACGGCCTCGATGCGGTAGCGGGCCGGTAGGTGCTCGGACGTGCGCAGTGCGGCGACGATGGCGGCGCCCGTGGGCGTCACGAGCTCGCCGGCGACCGGTGCGGGCGTGAGGGCGATATTGCCTGCCTGGCATAGGTTGACGACGGCGGGCACCGGGATGGGCATAAGGCCGTGGGCACAGTGGATGGTGCCGTGACCCTCGGAGAGCGACTCGACGACAATGTCCTCGATACCCAGGTCATCGAGACAGATGGCGACCGAGCAGATGTCGACGATGGAGTCGATGGCGCCTACCTCGTGGAACATGACGGTCTCGGGCGTTTTGCCGTGGGCCTTGGCCTCGGCGGCGGCGAGCGCGGTAAAGATGGCGAGCGCGCGGCGCTTGGCGCCATCGCTTAACTGCGAGCCATCGATGATGGCGGCGACATCCGCCAAAGAACGGTGGTGATGGTGGTGGGTGTGGTGATGATCTTCGTGCTCATGGGCGTGGCCCTCATGGTCGTGCTCATGGCAGTGCTCGTGTTCGTGCCCGCCATGATCATGATGGTGATGCTCATGCTCATGCCCGTGCTCGTGCTCGTGCGTGTGCTCGACAGCTGTTTCGTTGCCGTAGAGCCAGGCCATATCGTGGTCGTGGTTCTCGAGTCCCTCTGCAAGCTGGACGTCGAAATCGCAGGCGTCGATGCCATGCTTGTTTGCACGCGTGACGGCGATCGTAAAGCCGTCGACCGGCAGTGTGGCGAGCTGTTCGCGCAGGTGCTCCTCGCTGGCGCCCAGATCGAGCAGGGCCGCGACGGTCATATCGCCGCTGATGCCTGAGGTGCCGTCGATGATAAGCGTGTGCTGATGATTGGACATGGAATGCTCCTTAGCGGGCGCGGGGTGTGCCGGCGCTCAGATGATTGATAAGACTTGCCTGGTAGGCGGCGCCAAAGCCGTTGTCGATATTGACGACCGAAACGCCGCTGGCACAGGAGTTGAGCATGGCGAGCAGTGCAGCTACGCCACCAAAACTTGCGCCGTAGCCAACGCTGGTGGGAACGGCGATGACCGGACAGCTCACCAGACCGCCGATAACGCTCGCCAGCGCGCCCTCCATGCCGGCGATGGCGATGACCACCTGCGCCTGGGCAAGTTCCTCGG
>URFE01000189.1:0-2183 GCA_900546965.1 uncultured Collinsella sp. | reverse complement strand
ACTAACTATGGGATGGGATTCGCTCCCAACCCCGATACTTCAACTAAGCATCTTGACCCCGTTGTGTTATTCTAGAACAGACGTTCGTGAATGATGCGCGGGGCCTTGCCTTGTGCTGTGCTGGTGACGAGGGGAGGCCGGCTTGATTATCTTGGGCATCGACCCCGGTTTGGCTCATACGGGTTGGGGGATTATCGAGGAGCGGCGTGGCGAGGTTCGCTGCCGTGCCTATGGCTGCATCGAGACCAGTGCCGGAAGTCCGCTCGCGGTGCGCCTGTCGCATATCGCCCATGACCTTAAGGATGTCGTCGAGCGTTATCGACCCGACACGGCTGCTGTCGAGAGCATCTACTTTGGCGCCAACGTTCGTTCCGCCATCCCCACGGCGCATGCCCGTGGTGCTGCACTCGTCGCGCTTTCGGAATGCGCGCTCGAGATTGGCGAGTACACGCCCATGCAGATCAAACAGGCTGTGGTGGGCACCGGCGCCGCTGACAAGCGGCAGGTCGCCTACATGGTACGCACGCTAACACAGCTCGACCACGACCCGCATCCCGACCATGCCGCCGATGCCCTGGCCTGCGCCATCTGCCACGTAAACCTCAGCCGTACCCGCGCCCTCACCGGTGGCGAGTTCTATCAACAGAGAGGAACCGGATACTGATGATTTCCCAGCTCCACGGAACGCTTGTCGAGGCCACGATGAGCTCTGCTGTCGTCGATGTGTCGGGCGTTGGCTTTGAGCTCGGCATCTCGGGCAGCACTGCGGCCACGTTGCCGACGCCCGGCGGCGAGGTCCGCCTCTACACGCGTATGCAGGTGCGCGAGGACGCCATGACACTTTTCGGTTTTTCCTCTAAGGATGAGCGCACGATGTTCGATCGGCTCGTGTCCGTCTCGGGCGTTGGCCCGCGCTTGGCGCTCGCCGTGCTTTCCACCTATACCGTGGGGCAATTGTATTCGCTGGTGATGGCCGAGGACGACAAGGGCATGGCCAAGGTGCCCGGTGTGGGCAAAAAGACAGCTCAGCGTCTGATCCTGGAGCTCAAGAGCACCTTTGCCAAGGACAAGGGCTTTGTGCCGGTCGATGTGATTCCCGGCCAGGTTGCGATGCCCGTGCCCGCTGCTGCTCCCTCGGCCATCGATGATGCCCGTGCGGCGCTCCTTTCCATGGGCTTTAGCCCGCAGGAGACCGATGTTGCCCTGAGCGGGTATGATGGGCAGAATATGCGTGTCGAGGATCTGCTCGGCGCGGCGCTTAAGCGACTTGGAATGGATGCGTGATGTGGGAAGCCGATGACTCTCAGGACCTGTGGGCGACGTCCGGTAACTCGCCGGCGGCATCCATGGCGCACGGCGAGCGCATGGTGGGCTCGGAGCTAACGCCCGAAGACCTCGATGTCGACCGTACCCTGCGCCCTCAGCGCCTGGACGACTACTGCGGTCAGGAACATATCAAGCAGAGCCTGCGCGTGTTGATCGAAGCGGCGCAGAGCCGTGGCGAGACGCTCGACCACGTGATCTTCTCGGGTCCTCCGGGCCTGGGCAAGACCACGCTGGCCACCGTTATCGCCAACGAGCTGGGCGCTCAGATCAAGACCACGAGTGGCCCTGCCATCGCGCGCACGGGCGACCTAGCGGCCATCCTTACTAACTTGCAGCCGGGTGATGTGCTGTTTATCGACGAGATCCACCGCCTCAACCGTTCGGTCGAGGAGGTCCTGTACCCCGCGATGGAGGACTTTGCCCTCGATATCGTGATTGGCAAGGGTCCGGCGGCGCGCTCGATTCGCCTGGATATTCCCAAGTTTACGCTGGTGGCGGCAACGACCCGCTCAGGCATGTTGACCGGCCCGTTGCGCGACCGCTTTGGCATTTCATATCGCCTGGATTACTACACGGTCGAGGAGCTCGCGCAGATTGTGACGCGCTCGGCGACTATCCTGGGCGTGACGATCGACCATCCCAGTGCACTCGAGATCGGCTCGCGTTCGCGCGGCACGCCACGTCTTGCCAACCGCCTTCTCAAACGCGTGCGCGATTACGCACAGGTGCGCGGCAGCGGCCCCATCGAGCTCGATATCTGCCGCCAGGCGCTCGAGTTCTTCGAGATCGACGAGCTCGGTCTGGACTGGATCTGTCTCTTATACACATCTCCGAGCCCACGAGACATCTCAGGATCT
>URFE01000188.1:0-2232 GCA_900546965.1 uncultured Collinsella sp. | reverse complement strand
GTCAGAAGTTCAAATCTTCTAACGCCCACCAAATGTTCGCAGCTCAGAGGCTATGCCCTCTGGGCTGTTTTGTTTTATGTCGCCAAATCAGCTGGCAACTCCAACCACCCAAACAACCACCCTGTCCATACACAAAACCGCGTCAGCGACCCAGGTGCCTATCCCGGCTGACTCCGCAGTCAATCAAAACCGCCCCAATAGCCACCGAGGCCGAGACCAACGCGTCTCGAACCCATCCGAGCCGCAACTTCTCAGCAAAACGCCGCGATGTCTGCGCCCTGCGGTATCCTTGAGCCACTTACACCTGCAGCACCAAGGAGCCACCATGCGCACCGAGCTCGATGTTCCCTTTTCACACAAAGAAGAAGCCAAGGCGCTGGGCGCCAAATGGGACCGGATCAAGAAAATCTGGTATGTACCCAGCGGCGTCAACCCCGAGCCCTTTGCCGAGTGGCTGCCCGGTGTTGACCGATTCGACCCCTCTGCGCCGTATATATATCTAGTACTGGGCAAGCGCGAATGCTGGAAGTGTCACAAAGAGACCTCGGTCGCGGCCTTCGGCATTCCCTATCGAACCGATAGCGACGAGAGCATCGCCATCGCGCACGCGCCCAACGAAGCCGGGCACATTGCCATCGACACGGTCAACGCCAACGCGCTCGCCATCGTGCCCGCTCTTGGCTGCGTGCCGGGCGAGATCCGCGACTACCTTCATAAGCGCTGCGGCTACAAGCCCGTAGGCGCGCGAGCCTCCAAAGCTCCGTCGCTCGGCAACACGTGCACCAGTTGCGACGCGCTGCAAGGCAGCCGCTATCTGTTCGAGGAGCCCTCGTCCCCGTTTGCCCTCACTGCCATCAACAAGCTGCCGGCACTGGAGTTTGTGCGCGTCGAAGTTGCCGGCGTCTTTGGCGTCCCGACCACGCGCACCGACTTTGACCAGGCGCTCTTTACCTGGGCACGCGACCATCACGTCGAGTTTCACAGGCAACTCGGTGAGGGGGTTTATTTGTAGAGGCAAAAGACACCCACAGCCAACTCCTCTGCATCACCTATCCCTCGTCGCCGGCGTCGTACACGATATCGAGGCCACAAACAGGGCATTTCTCCGGATATACCGGCATATGAACGCCCATACGTTTCCTCACTTCGTCGCTGAGTCTGTCGCGCGCATCGATGAACCAAATGTCGAGACACGGTATTTGCGAGCCGCAGCAAGGGCAGGTGACGACAAACGACCCGCAATCAACCTCTACGCTCGGAAACATATTATTGTCTATAAGGGCGCACGGCAGTTTTCCGTACTTCCCCATCGCAATATCGCCTCGCCAGCTCACGCTCGCTCCCTTCCCGTTATTCAAACCAGGAAGAGCATGCACCGGCGGGCGTGCGCGAGATTGCATCGCCACGCGATCCGATCAAACAACACGATCGTCAAAGAATGCCAAAGCCAAATACGCTAATACGGCAGAAGCCCCGCCTTTTCACGCTTCTTTTCCGAGCGATCGAACTCGATGCGATGGGCCTCAAGAAACACCGTATTGGGTCGCCACTGACGCTCATTCGGCTGCCTTAGCGTCGCACCCGCAAAGGAAGCGTAGTCGGTCTTATCCAGCAGGTACGATCCGCACAGCCGATATTCGCCGCAAACAGGCTCAAACGAAATCAGATGAGCATCGAATAAAGCATGTAAGTCGCGCCGAAGCAGAATGCCGTTGCTGGCAACCTGCGATTTGGGTCCCGAGTAATTCTCGATATGTGCAGCCTCCAGAGCTTCGCTGACGCCGCAGTCCGACACCGCGCAACGGCCATCATAGGCGGCAACGAGCTGCTTGCGGAACCATTGCTGCCCCAATCGCTCGCGCCTTAACGCATAGCGGACCTTTTCGTCGTCGGTCGTACCCTGTCCGGCAAACTCAATATCGACGGGCATGTGCTTCAGATAACTCATGTCGGGTGCAAAACGAGGGTCCGGTCCGCCTTTATGAACAGGACCGTGCAGAACAAACCATCCGTTTTCGGGCTCGAACCGCTCAACAAACGCAAGGCCGAGCACCTTATAGCCCACCTCGGTTGCAAATATGACTCCGACCGGAACGCCACATTCCATGCAGTTGAGCATTTTACGGTTATAGTCTTGGTCTCGAGAACCAACGGCGCCTGGCGCTTGAACCGAATACTTAAGGCTCTGTTAGACCAGGATTGACATTCCGCCCCATCATCTTCTTGCGATTG
>URFE01000187.1:0-2316 GCA_900546965.1 uncultured Collinsella sp. | reverse complement strand
ATTAAGTCGTCGGCAGCGTCAGATGTGTATAAGAGACAGGACTTCTTCCACGGCACCCTCGAGCTCGTGGAGCCCGGCGTCCCCGTGTTCCTGTTCATGGGCGAGGACGAGAACCGCAAGCTCGACGAGCGCGTCCGCGCCTTCCTGACCCGCGGCGTGACCGGCGACACCGACATCAACATCATCGACACCGCCGAGTTCGCGATCCCCGGCCTCGACGACGAGTTCCGCGTCATCGTGTCTCCGTGGATTCTGACGGTGCTCGTTACCGACCGCCTGGCTCGCTACTACGAGACGGTCACCAAGCACAACCTCAAGTATCGTCGCTACTATCACCAGTTCGACTACTAAAGAAAACGGGTGCGGGAACGCGCCGGGCTATTGAGAGGAACACAGAATGAGACAGTACATCATCGCCAGCCATGCGCACTTCGCTACCGGCATCAAGGAGAGTGTCGAGCTGCTCTCGGGCGCTCGCGACAACGTCCACGATCTTTCGATGTTCGTCGATGACCGCATGGACGTGGCCGAGGAGGCCCAAAAACTGCTGGCAGGCATGGCTGCCGACGATGATGTCGTCGTGTGCACCGACCTGTTTGGCGGCAGCGTCAACAACGAGTTCACCAAGATCGTCCAGACGCGCCCCAACACCTACCTGGTTGCCAACATGAATCTGCCGCTGCTGATCCAGCTGCTCTTTTCGGACCAGGAGGCTCCCGCCGATCAGGTTATCCGCGAGATCCTCGCGGCTGACGACACGCGCGTCAAGTTTGTCAACGACCTGCTGACCGATGCGGATGACGAGGAAGAGTTCTAGTCACCGCCTGCTATTAATGGGGCCGGGTTTCCGGCATGAGACCTTTGGGGGTCAATCATGATTCAACTGCTTCGCGTCGACCATCGTCTGCTTCATGGCCAGGTGGCCGTCTCTTGGGTCCAGGGCTTGGGCTCTGACTGCATCTTCTGCGTTGGCGACAAGGTTGCCAACGATCCCGTCTGGAAGACTACGCTCAAGATGGGAAAGCCGGCCAACGTCAAGCTCGTCATCAAGGACATGGAGCACGCCATCGAGGCCATCAACTCCGGTGTTACCGATAAGTACAAGATGATCATCTGCGTCGCCAGCATCGCCGAGGCCAAGCAGCTTGTCGACGGCTGCCCGCAGATCACCTCCATCAACCTGGGCAACACCAAGTCCAAGGACGAGCAGCGTCCCGATGCCCGTAAGATCTCCCGCCAGATCTTTGTGACTGCTGCCGAGGAAGAGGACATTCGTGAGCTCGTCGGCCGCGGTGTCGAGGTCGAGATTCGCGCTCTGGCCGACGACCCCAAGGTCGATGCCCTAAGCGCCCTCTAATTGGGAACCACGGGCGGCGCGCACGGCGCCGCCCCTATTCGTGGGCGTACCGGATAAACGCTTTACCCGTTACCCCCATCTACCGTTCACCGGGAGTACACGCCCGTTGAGCGATTGGTATTAAATAGTTTTCTCATGACTATATAATTGGTATCAAATCATTTGCACCGGTTTAGGTGTTAACAGCACACCGGTACAAGCTGGATCTGTCTAGGCGATTGTCGGCATGGAAAAGGGCGCGCTGACAAGTCGGGAATCGCCGCGCTGATCCAAGAGGGATCAAAGGGAGGAACAATGCTTGTTCAAGCGATCCTCATCGGACTTATCGCTGCCTTCGGTAAGCTCGATTATCAGCTCGGTACGCTCTATGCGTTCCGCCCGATCGTTCTGTGCCCGCTCGTCGGCATAGTCCTCGGGGACCTGCAGTCCGGCCTCGCCATCGGTGCGAGCCTCGAGCTGCTCTTCATGGGTTCAATCTCCATCGGCGCTTACGTGCCGCCCGATGAGTGTATTGGCGGTGTGCTCGCCTGCGCCTTCGCTATTCAGCTGGGTCAGAGCACCGAGGCCGCTATCGCGCTCGCGATGCCCATCGCCACTCTGTGCCTGGCCATTAAGAACGTCGTCAACGCCGGTATGCCCCTTCTGGTCGACCGTGCCGACGTCTTTGCCAGCAAGGGTAACCTCAAGGGTATCTACGCTATGCACTGGATTATCGGTCTCGTGATTGTCGTCCTGGCCTTTATCCTGTGCTCGGTCTCCTTCTATCTGGGTGCCGACGCCGTTCAGGGCCTGCTCGACTTCATCCCGACGTTCGTCCTCGATGGCTTTGGCGTCGCAGCCAACATCCTGCCTGCCATGGGCTTCGCCATGCTCGGCCGTCTGGTGCTTACCAAGCAGCTCGTGCCGTTCTACTTCCTGGGCTTCCTGCTGTGCTCCTATGCCCTGTCTCTTATACACAT
>URFE01000186.1:0-2360 GCA_900546965.1 uncultured Collinsella sp. | reverse complement strand
GCGCAACGCGTTGCGCTGAGTCCTGAGGCTGTTGCAATGAAAATGACAATCAAGGAAGCCGCGCGACCATACTTGCCAAAAAGGGGCAGGTTTTGACGGTGTCCGTGCAAGCGGGTATTATCGAACAGATATTCGATAAGAACATGTGTTTGATGATAGGACACGGATGGCGCACGAGCAGCACACCTATATCTGCATCGACCTCAAGACGTTTTATGCCAGCGTCGAGTGCGTCGACCGTGGGCTCGATCCGCTCACCACCAACCTGGTCGTTGCCGACGAATCGCGCGGACGCACGACCATCTGTCTCGCTATCACGCAGGCTATGAAAGACCTCGGGATTCACAACCGCTGTCGCCTGTTCGAAATACCCGATGGCATCGACTACATTAAGGCCGTACCGCGCATGCAGCACTACATGGAGGTGTCGGCGAAAATCTACGGTATCTATCTGGAATACGTCAGCCCCCAGGACGTGCACGTCTACTCCATCGATGAGTGCTTTATCGACGTGACGCCCTATCTGGACCTCTATCACACAGATGCGGAAGGGCTCGCCTGCACGCTGCGCGACGAGGTCTTGGCGCGCACCGGCATCACGGCGACGGTCGGCATCGGCCCCAACCTATTCCAGGCCAAGGTTGCACTCGATATCACCGCCAAGCACGTAGCCAGCCGCATTGGCGTACTCGACGACGAAACCTTTCGCAAAGAAATCTGGCCCCACCGCCCCATCACCGACATCTGGGGCATCGGCCCCGGCGTGGCGGCCCGTCTCGAGAAATACGGCGTCTACGACCTGATGGGCGTCGCCGCACTCGACGAAAACCTGCTCTACGACGAGCTCGGCGTCAATGCCGAATATCTCATCGACCACGCCTTTGGGCGCGAGCCGACAACCATCGCCGATATCCAAGCCTATCGCCCACAAGCAACTTCGACCACTACAGGACAGGTGCTCTCGAAGGGCTATGCCTACGAGCAGGCCTACACCGTCTTGCGCGAGATGGTCGACAGTGCCGTGCTGGACTTGGTCGATAAGCACGTGGTCTGCGACAGCATCTCGCTCTTTGTGGGCTACGCGAGCGAGCGCGCCGACATCCGCAGGCTTGATGCCAGCGGTACTGCACAATATGTGGACGGATGCGGACACCTGCGCTCGAGTACGTCGAGCATCGAACCCACCGCAACCGCCGGCCCCGAGCTCGCACCCCGTGCGCCCAAGCCCGTCCAGTGCGATGACGAAAGGCGTCGCCTGGTGCGCGAAGCGCAGGCAATCGATGGCATCTTTGTGGGAGAGCATGGCGGCAAACCGCGTGGTGGCTATGCCGCGCTCTTTGCGCACTCCAACGCCTCGCGCAAGCTGCCCGAGCGCACCAATTCGTTTAAGAAGATCATGGGGTATTTCGATGACCTTTGGGCACAAACGGTCGACCCTAAACGACCGGTCAAGCGCATCAACCTGGGCTTTGGCAATCTTGTGCCCGAGGAATTTGCCACTATCGATCTGTTTAGCGATGTCGAGGCCGATGAGCGCGAGCGCGACCTGGCGCGCGCCGTCCTGGCCGTGAAAGGCAAGTACGGCAAGAACGCGCTCGTCAAGGGATTAAGCTTTACCGCCGGCGCCACCGCGCGCGAACGCAACGACCAAGTTGGAGGACACCGTGCCTAAACCCAAACAACAGCCCGTGCGTCCGCCGACCGCCTTCGAGCGCCTGGCGGACCCCGAGGGCAGACGCCGCGCCGCCGACCCCAACCTCACAGCCAACGGTGCCGTGCGCGCCAACCGCGCCGCACAGTTTATGCCCTTTGCCGCCCTCACGGGATACTACGAACTCGTGCGCAAGCAGGAAATCACCGTCGAGCCAAAACGTGAGCTCACGGAAGAAAAAGCCCTCGTGCTTTCTAAAAAGCTCGAGGGTCTCAAACGTGGCGACTTGGTTCGTGTCACCTATTACGATACATACGGCTATCGCAGCCGCACCGGCATCCTCGACGAGGCGCTCCCCGCCTTCAAGCTCCTCAAGCTCAAAGACATCGCCATCGACTTCGACGACATCCAAGACATCGAACTGCGCGGACGAGCCTAGCCAAGGAAGCGCATCCAGGGCGGAGCTTACAGCGTCATGACGTAGTAGCCCGCGTCTTCCACGGCCGTCTCGAGAACACCACGATCAACCGGCTGTTTAGAGCGCACACGTGCCGTGTGATCCGCATACGTCACCGTTGCCCACACGCCATCCAGCGCATTCAGGGCATTGGCCACGTTCTGAGCGCAGCCATCGCAGCTCATGCCGCCGATGAGCAACTCATCGCTATAGGGGCTGTCTCTTATACACATCTCCGAGCCCACGAGACAT
>URFE01000185.1:0-2369 GCA_900546965.1 uncultured Collinsella sp. | reverse complement strand
GAGATCCTGAGATGTCTCGTGGGCTCGGAGATGTGTATAAGAGACAGGGGCAAAACGGCCCACGACGGGGGTGGGCTCTGCCGTTGCCGGTGCATCCGCGGAGTGTGTTGCTATGTTGCGTGCGTTGATATCCATGCGGACGAGTATAGCGCGGGGCGCGGTGGGGGAGACGCTGCCGTGGCCTGCAAGTTGCCGAGGCCGCGCGTTGCGCGTGCCGGACCACCGGCTCGACAGCTCGATCGCCGTCCGCCAGCCCAACCCCTCAAACGACAGAAACCCCGGCAGCTCTTCGCAACTGCCGGGGTTTCCGCGGAAAAGGGGGACATGATCCTCAAGCGAACGGCAAAGGGGCAAACCGTTTTCGCTCAACTGCTTTATGCCCCTCGCTCGCCGGCTTAATCGGCTCACGCCGCGCCCACACAAAGCCGCTACACCTGTGACGGAGCTATGAAGTGGTATCTATTGCCGGAGCGGGCTATGCCAAGGAGTGTCCCAGATTGCCGGCAGATAAGGAACGTCTCCAGGTGCCGGCCGCGGGCGTGACTTTCGTCCCGTTTGATACTCCGCTGGCCTAGATGTTCGTCATGTGCGCCCGTAAACGTGGGACAATGGCGTTGCTGGTATCACAGACAAAGGATGTGCCTATGAACGCCCCCGTTGCCAAAACCTGTCGGCAGCGCCGCCTGTTTGCGCGATTTGCTTCCGTCTGCGCACTCGTCGCGCTTGCATTGCTGCTACTGCCCGCCGCCGCACACGCCGACGGTTATTCCATGACCCAAACCTACATCAGCGCCACGGTCGAGGCCGATGGCTCGCTGACCGTTGTCGAGGGACGCCAGTTCGATTTCGATGACGATATCAACGGCGTGTTTTGGGAGATCAATGCGGGCACCAACCAGCAGGGCGGCGTGGCGGGCGTCGACGTGCTGAGCGTCGAGGAAGAGGACACCGCGTTTAACAAAGTCGATAGCGCGAACAAGGGCGACTCTGGCGTCTACACGGTCGAGCAGACCGGTGACGGCGTAAAGATCAAGGTCTTCAGCCCCCACGAGAGCGGCGACAGCGCAATCTACTACGTGAGCTACACCATGACCGGTGCGGTTATGAACTGGGCCGATACCGCCGAGCTCTACTGGAAGTTTGTGGGCGACGGCTGGTCCGCGGACTCCGACGATGTCGAGATGGAAGTGTACTTCGCAAATGCCGCTGCTGGGACGGCGGCCGTCAAGGGCGATAACTTCCGCGCATGGGGCCACGGCCCGCTGACGGGCGACGTGTCGCTCGATGAGGACGAGCCCATGGTCGCCTATACCATTCCCTGCGTGCATCAGGGCGAATTCGCCGAGGCACGCATCGCCTTCCCCAGTGACTGGGTACCGCAGCTTGCCGCCTCGGGCGAAGAGCGCATGTCAACGATCCTGAGCGAAGAAAAGGAATGGGCAGACGAGGCCAACGCCCGCCGTGAGCACGCGCGTGCGGTTGCCAGCGCGATTGCCGTGGTGTGTGTTGTTGTGGCGGTTGCCTATACCGGTGTGATCGTGATGCTCAAGCTGCGCAGGCCCAAGCCCAAGCCGCTCTTTCAGGACGAGTACTTCCGCGATGTGCCCTCTGCCGACCATCCCGCGGTGCTTGCGGCTCTCATGAGCTGGAACGACGTGCCCGATCAGGCATATATCGCCACACTGATGAAGCTGACCGACGACCGCGTGATCAAGCTGGAAGAAGCGACCGAGACCAAGAAGAAGGGTCTGCTCCGTCGCGAAAAAGAGGAGCAGACGTATCGCATCACAGTGACCGACGAGGCCTGGGAGGCTGCCAAGAAGGACGGCATCGATCGCGACGTGCTCAAGGTCTTCTTCGCTGGCGTTAAGCCCGATAAGGACGGAGTCCGTTCGCGCACGTTTAGCGAGCTGGAGGAGTACGCTAGCGAGCGCACCACATCTGTTGGCGACAAGCTCGAGGACTATCAGAGCACGGTTAAGGGCAAGCTGGAGGCGCGCGAGCTTATTGCTTCGGATGGCACTATCGCGATGGTTGCCGGCTTGGTTCTCGGCATCATCATTGTCTTTGGCATTTTGGGCTCTCTGTTCTATACCGACTTTGCGGACGCCAACGTCGGTGCCGCTATGATCTCGATCCCCGTCACGATTGTGGGCTTTGTCCTGAGCTGCACCTTCCGCCGTTACACGCCGGAGGGCGCCGAGGTGGCGGCTCGCTGCAAGGCGCTCAAGCATTGGCTCGAGGACTTTACGCGACTGAAGGAGGCCGTCCCCGGCGACCTGATCTTGTGGAACAAGCTGCTGGTGATGGGCGTTGCCCTGGGCGTTTCGAAAGAAGTGCTGCGACAGCTGGCCGAGGCCGTGCCTGCG
>URFE01000184.1:0-2375 GCA_900546965.1 uncultured Collinsella sp. | reverse complement strand
CAGGTGTTCCCGTACTTCCAGGAGGAGTCCATCTTTGTGACCCACTCCACGCTCGACCCCGGCGCCGCTACCGCGGTCTCGATCGCCGCACTGGTCGCCAACATCGCCGCGATCATCTACATCGCCTACCGCGCCAAGAAGCTCGGCCGCAATCCCTACAAGCAGGATGTCTTTGAGGGCACCAGCGATTGGGAGAAGGCTACCGCTCGCCGCGCCAAGGTGGATTACGCACACGCCGAGTAACGCGCCTGACGCAGACATCGCTTGAGCGCGAAGCAGCATAGCCGGCTCCGTGCAACTCAACGCATTGCAGAGCCCCCGGAATGTGATTCGTTCGCGTTCCGGGGGCTTTTTGCTGCCGCGAGGATGCGGCTGAACGATGCGCTCGGGTTAAATCGGATCTTATATTTCGCATGCGCTTTATATGGCTCCATTTTTGGGTACAGTGTTGTCCCGATATTGAGCTTGGGGGATATATGAAAGATGAGACGATGGGCCAAGAGGATGCGGCCCAAGATGCAGAAGCGTGTGCCGAGGCCCTGGAGAGCCTTGACCGGATCGCGCTGGCCGAGATTGCGTTTGACGATTCGAGCGTTGATGCGCAGGATGAGCCGGAAATCGAGGCGCAGCCCGATGATCAGGATGCAAAAGACGATGGCGCCGCGCCCACCGAAGACGAGGCGGGGCACGAGGAATCCGAATGCGAGGCCGACGACCAGCCCGAATCCGACACGAGCGAGGAAACCATCTTGCTCGACAGCTTGCCGGCCGAGGATTCGCTGACCCGCGAGCTTCCTGGCCTGGGTTCCGCACCAGCCGTGGACGAGACCATCGCCATGGGCGATATTCCCCTGCCGTCCGTCCCCTCGGCACACGAAGCCGAGGTCCGCCATCGCAAGATGTCGCCCAAGCGCCGCAATCTGATGGTCGCCGGCATCGTGGCCGTCGCGCTCGTCGCCGGCGGTGCAGGCTATGCTGCCTGGAACGGATATCAGCAAGAGCAGGCTGCCGCTGTCGCCGCCAATGCCCACACGATGATGTCAGTGCAGATTGGCGTGCACGCCGCGGGCCTTGACTGTTCCACCGGCTCCAAGATTCCCGTACAGGTGAGCGGTCAGGACGCTGATGGCTCCTCCGTGAGCGAAACGCTCTATGTTGACGAGCACGGCCGCGGCATCAAACTACTGCCCGGCGATTACACGCTCTCCATCGCCGCCTCCCCTATCGCGGCCGACGGCACCATCTATACCGTCCCGACCACCAAGACGCAGGTCACCGTTAAGAGCGATGGACAGGATTTAAGTGCCCAGGCCACCTTTAAGCTCAAGGTGCCTTCGGCCGACACGGTGACTGACGACCAGATCGATGCCGCCGCCAAATATGCCGAGGAGGGCGGTGCGAGCTCCGCCGCCACCGCCAAGGTACTCCAGCAGGCAGCAACCGCGCGGCGCGACGCCGCCGTCAATGCCGTGAGCGCGCAAAAGGCACAGGCGGCCCGTGATGCCGACGCCCGTCACAAGGCAACCGACCTTTACCAGCTCGATATCCCCGTCGAGTGGTACGGCAAGGTCGAGACTTGGCAGAATGGCAGCACACTATGCATCTATCTTGCCGGCGACAGCGATACGCCGATCGTGACGCTCGTCGCGGTGCGCGAGGGCGAGAGCTTTACGCCCGATGAGGGCGATACGGTTTTGGGTGCGGCCAATCTGGGCAACGGTTATACCGTCTATGCCAGCGGCCCCGTCTATCCGTACGTGGTGCCCCAGACTATCAACGGGCGCACCCAGAATCCCGTATCGACCTACCCCATGGACACGGCCATTGAGCTTGTCGAGCTGACGACCGGCAACCGCTACACCTATAGCCAGATCAAGAATGTACTGGTCGGCAAAGACGGCAAAGCCGACGCCGCGACCAAACTCGAGACCGACTACCTCGCGCAGATCCTGCTGCCGAGCATCAAAGCCCAGGACTAGCTGGCCCGAAGACAGCCGCCCAACACCCCATCCCTAACGCAGTTGCGGTGAAATAGGGATTGTTTTTGCTGGTCAAACCGCAAAACAGTCCCTATTTCACCGCAACTTATTGGTGGCCTTTTGGGTGGCACTCAGCGCCACGGATCGGCTTCGAACATCGGCTCGCGCTCGGGGCGACGATCGCTGTAGGGATCGTAGCCGTCGTCGTCCTCGTTCTCGGCACGGATATAGGGGTCGCGCGGCTTGGACGCCGGTTTAGGCGCAGGCTTGGGTGCCGGCGCGCTTGTCTTGATCTCGTCTTTCATCTGCATAGCTCCTTGCCATGTACTCATGTTCAACACCATCGATTGTCGCACGAAAAAGGGCGGCGGACCCAATTGGATCCGCCGCCCTTGG
>URFE01000183.1:0-2389 GCA_900546965.1 uncultured Collinsella sp. | reverse complement strand
ATACGAGATCCTGAGATGTCTCGTGGGCTCGGAGATGTGTATAAGAGACAGAGGGCGACCTGCCGTCGTCCCTGCTGGCGGCGCTTGCCGTCGACGCCCTAGGTCCGCGCAATGTGGTCGGCCTGGTGTTGGGACGCAACCGCATCTTTACGCCGGCGCAGGAGGAGGCCGAGGCTGCTCGCTGTGCCGCCGTTCGCGCCATTGCCGAGCGCCTGCATATTCGCACGGTTGAGCGCGATGCGCCGGATGCCGCGCGTGTGCTCGACCGCGATGTGTCGGCGGGCGACGCCGAGCGCCTGCGCTCTCGCACGCTGGGCCTCATGCTGGAGGATACGGCGCTCGAGCTGGGTGCGATGGCGCTGAGTCCGCTGTCCAAAACTGAGTACGCGCTGGCGGCGCCCGCGCTTTGCGGCGGCTACCAGGGCGATTATGCGCCCTTTGGTGACGTATACCTGTCGACGCTCGAGTTTGTGGCGCGTGTGCGTAACCGCACGTCCGCCGTGGTGCCGCAGGAGCTTGTGACGCTCAACGCGGTGGAGGATTGCATGGAGCGCGTGCTGGCGCGGGCGCTCTCGACGCTCGACGGCCCGGTCGACATGCTCGATCGTGCGGCGCAGCTGCTCGGCGGACTTGAGCCGGGCGAGGTCGATGGCACGCTCGAGTCGCACGTCGACCGCAACCGTCCCTTCGACGACATTCCGATGGCTGCCGGCAAGCCCGAGGCCTGCTCACTGCTGCTGATGCTCGTGCGTCAGGGCGAGGCCGCCCGCCGCATGCTGCCGACGGCGCCTATCGTCTCGGCCCGTTCGTTTGCCGAGCGCGCCTGGCCGTACATGCTTGCATGGTCCGACCTGGGGCTCAGCGGCAAGGAACGCATGACGGTCGATGCGCTGGCGCGCGCCGAGGTGCGTCGTTTTGACGACGACGATACGAGTGACCGTATGCGTGGTGAGATGATGGGCATTTTGGGCGAGCTGCTGGGTATTTCGCCCGAGCAGATGGAGGAGCTGCGCTCCGAGGACGGCCAGCGCCGCCTGCACGAGGGCATGAAAAAGTTTGAGGGCGAGGTCCAGGACGCCATCGATAAGATGATGGGCGGCCAGGGCGGACCGCAGGGTGGGCCCCAGGGCACGCCGATGCCGCAACCGCCGGTTGATCCCCGACAGTTCCCATTCTTCAGCCAAAACTAACTATGGGATGGGATTCGCTCCCAACCCCGATACTTCAACTAAGCATCTTGGCCCCGTTGTGTTATTCTAGAACAGACGTTCGTGAATGATGTGCGGGGCCTTGTCTTGCGCCGTGCTTGTGGCGAGGGGAGGTTGGCTTGGTCATTTTGGGTATCGACCCCGGTTTGGCCCATACGGGTTGGGGGATTATCGAGGAACGGCGCGGAGAGGTTCGCTGTCGTGCCTACGGTTGTATTGAGACCAGTGCTGGAAGCCCGCTCGCGGTGCGTCTGTCGCATATCGCCCACGACCTCAAGGATGTCGTGGAGCGTTATAGACCCGATACCGCTGCTATCGAGAGTATTTACTTTGGCGCCAACGTTCGCTCGGCCATCCCCACGGCGCATGCCCGCGGTGCTGCACTCGTGGCTCTTTCGGAGTGCGCGCTCGAGATCGGCGAGTACACGCCTATGCAAATCAAGCAGGCTGTGGTGGGCACCGGTGCCGCGGATAAGCGGCAGGTCGCCTACATGGTGCGCACGCTCACGCAGCTCGACCATGACCCGCATCCTGACCATGCCGCCGATGCCCTGGCTTGCGCCATCTGCCACGTAAACCTCAGCCGCACCCGGGCGCTCACCGGTGGCGAGTTCTATCAACAGAGAGGAACCGGATACTGATGATCTCCCAGCTCCATGGAATGCTTGTCGAGGCCACGATGAGCTCGGCCGTCGTCGATGTGTCGGGCGTGGGCTTTGAGCTCGGCATCTCGGGCAGCACCGCGGCCACGTTGCCGACGCCCGGCGGCGAGGTTCGCCTCTACACGCGCATGCAGGTGCGCGAGGACGCCATGACGCTCTTTGGTTTTGCCTCCAAGGACGAGCGCACGATGTTCGATCGGCTCGTGTCCGTCTCGGGCGTCGGCCCACGCCTGGCGCTCGCCGTGCTCTCCACCTATACCGTGGGGCAGCTGTATTCCCTGGTAATGGCCGAGGATGACAAGGGCATGGCCAAGGTGCCCGGTGTGGGCAAAAAGACAGCGCAGCGCCTCATCTTGGAGCTCAAGAGCACCTTTGCCAAGGATAAGGGCTTTGTTCCGGTCGACGTGATTCCCGGACAGGTTGCGATGCCGGTTCCCGCCGCCGCTCCCTCGGCGATTGATGACGCCCGTGCGGCGCTCCTTTCCATGGGCTTTAGCCCGCAGGAGACCGATGTTGCCC
>URFE01000182.1:0-2402 GCA_900546965.1 uncultured Collinsella sp. | reverse complement strand
CCACGCCGTTGAGGTGGTCCATCGAGGTCTGGAGTTGGCGGTAGAGCGGGCTCACACGCACGGTAATGATACCGAGCACGATGGCGAGCATCGGCAGAATGACGGCAAAGACCGCCGCGAGCTCGCGCGAGAGCGCAAAAGCATAGACGAGGCCCATGACCAGATTTACCGGCCCGCGCACCATGGGGCGGAAGCCGTTACCTACGGCGTTTTGAATCACGGTGATGTCGGTGGTCATGCGAGTGACGAGCGAGCTGGCGTCGTAGTTGTCCAGATTGCCAAAAGCGAGCGTCTGGATCTTGCGATACTCGGCCTCGCGCAGGTTAGCGCCCAGCCCCGAGGCGACGCGAGCAGACGTGCGTGCATAGCCCAAGCCAAGTACCAGCGAAAATGCGGCGCATACCAACATATACGTACCCTGCAACAGCATGTAGTTGATGTCGCCCGCGGGCACGCCCACATCGATGATATTTGCCATGATGACCGGGATAAACAGCTCGAGCGCCGTCTCAGCAGTCACAAAGAACACGCCGAGTATGGCATCGCGGCGGTATGCCCCCAGATAGGAAAACAGAATCTTGAGATTGCGCACGCAGGTTCATCCCCCATCAAACGTTGTTCGCAAACCCACGTATTATGGCGCGCCGTGCGGCGGTGTCAAGTGTTCCGAAATCGATTTCTGCAAGGCTAGTGCAGGCGCCATGCTCACAGGGCGCACGTCCGTATTCAATTAGAAATGAACGCGAGCGTGACTTTTTCACCCCACCGCCAACACAAACCTTGACTCTACAATCGTTGTAGGGTTTTCACTACACTGGTATGTAAACGACCCAAGCCAGAAAGTGCCCCGCCCATGGAACACGACCTCACACACGGCAATGTCCTCAAGACCATCGCGGTCTTTGCCCTGCCCTATATGCTCTCGTACTTTTTGCAGATGCTCTACGGTATGGCCGACCTGTACATGATGGGGCAGTTTAGCGGCGCCGCCGGCATCACCGCCGTGGGCAATGGCGCGCAGACGCTTTACATCATTACCGTGACGCTCGTGGGCCTGGCCATGGGAACGACGGTCATCGTCGGCCACGCCGTGGGCTCGCGCCGGTTTGACCGCGCCGAGACCGCCATCGGCAATACCATCACGCTCTTTATGGGTGTCTCGGTGGTGCTGGCCGCTGTCCTGCTCGCACTGTGCCCACAGATCGTGGCGCTCATTGGCACGCCGGCCGAGGCGGTCGAAGGAACCGCTGCCTACCTGCGCATCTGCTTTGTCGGCATTCCGTTTATCGCCGCATACAACATCCTCTCGGCCATTTTTCGCGGCTTGGGCGATTCGCGCTCGCCCATGTACGTGATCGGCGTGGCATGCATCATCAACATCGCACTCGACTTTCTATTTATCGGGCACATGGGGCTCGGCCCCGTGGGCGCGGCGCTCGGCACGGTGACCGCGCAGACAGCCAGCGTTGCCCTCGCGCTCGTGTGGCTCAAGAGCCGTCGCACGAACATCCACGTTAAGCGCAGCGACCTGCGCCCCCAGCCCGAGGTGCTCGGCAGCATTCTTAAGATCGGCGTGCCCGTGGCCGTGCAGGACGGCTGCATCCAGGTAGCGTTTATGTTTATCACCGTCATCGCCAACCACCGCGGCCTGGTCGACGCCGCCGCCGTGGGCCTGGTCGAGAAGATGATCAGCTTTTTGTTCATCGTGCCAAGTTCTATGGGCGCCACCGTCAGCGCGCTCACGGCGCAAAACGCCGGTGCGGGCAAGGGCGACCGCGCGCGTCAGGTACTCAAGGATGCCATGACCATCTCGGTGGTGTACGGCTGCCTGATCACGGTGCTGATGTGGCTAGTGGCGCCGGCGTTTATCGGCTTTTTTGCCAAGGACCCCGCGGTGGTCGCGGCCGGTACCGGCTATATGCGCAGCTACATTTTCGATGCGATTTTTGCCGGCATCCACATTTGCTTTAGTGGCTTTTTCGCTGCATACGGCAAGAGCTACATCGGCTTTGCGCACAACGTACTGGCCGTGGCGCTCATTCGCGTGCCGGGCGCGTGGCTGCTGTCGAACGCCTATTCCGATACGTTGTTTCCCATGGGCATCGCTTCGCCGTGCGGATCGATTTTGTCGGCGGTCATTTGCGTGATGGCATTTACCGTACTCAACCGCCGCGGAGCTTTTGACAAGTTGGCAGCGTAGCGGGGCAACGCGAGATTGCCCTGATCGACGACATCATCAGCGATGATCCCACAACATACGTGACGCAGATCACGGTGCCTGCATCGCTAGGCTAGACCGAGCCTCGTCTCCAGCTCGGTCAACGCCTCAAAAGCATCGCGAGACACACCTGCCACTGTCTCTTATACACATCTGACGCTGCCGACGACTTAATAGGTGTAGA
>URFE01000181.1:0-2403 GCA_900546965.1 uncultured Collinsella sp. | reverse complement strand
AGGGCAGATCGGTCGGCTTGCCCCACAGCTCGCCGTTGACAAAGTTGGCGCAGCGCCCCAGGCACAGGGCCAGCGGAGCACCGATGACCGCGAGGTCTGCCAAAGTCCAGGCGTCGAGCTTGTACATGCGGCACACGATGATGCCGCCCAAGATGCCGCCCACCAGGCCACCGTGGAAGCTCATGCCTCCCTCGTTGGTGGCAAAGATCTCGAGCGGGTGGGCCAAATAGTAGCCATCACCGTAAAAGACGACGTAAAACAGGCGCGCGCCGATAATAAGGCCAAAGACCGCGCCGACCACGACGCTCGTCAGGTCATCAATCGTAATGTCGAAGCCCCAACGACGTTGCGTGCGGTACATAACGACCGCCGTGAGCAGAGCGCCGACCACGTAGGCCAGACCGTACCAGTAGATGGTGATGGGGCCCGCCGAGATCGCGACGGGATCAAGCATATGGTAGAGGTCGTTGAGCATATCGATCCCCTGCTCCCTACATACAAATGCGGCCGCGGGCCTTACGCTCGCAGCCGCATATTTGGGCGTAACGTCTATGCGGAGCGTACCGTCCGCAGCTTTCGCATCTTAGAACGGTGCGTACTCGTCGTACAGGTCCTCGGCCTCGCCGGAAGCATTGACCTGCTCAACGCGGGTAACGCCGGGCACGTGCTCCTTCAGGATGCGCTCGATGCCCATGGAAAGGGTTAGCGAGCTCATGGGGCAGCCGGCGCAAGCGCCCTGCAGCTCCAGTTTGACGACGCCCTCGTCGTCAACGCCCACATACTCCATATCGCCGCCATCGGCCTGCAGGTTGGGGCGAATCTCTTCAAGAACCTTCTTAAGCAGCTCTTCGTTAACAGCCACAGGGGCTCCTTTCTCACAATTACGCGGGCGCGCCCGCGGACAGAAGCTATGTTACTACAGCCGTGTACCCGCTCACGAGCCGTCCATGCGCGCAGACGCGACTTTCACGAGTAGTCAATTTGGGACGGGGCTCTTTTAGCTGCTTTTTGTTGCCAACTGGCGTTGCCACGCGCTACTGCTGAGCCTGTCCCCCGGTACCAATCTGGACATCGACGATAACCTGGCGGTAGCTGATGCCACAGGAGTCGAGGATGCGGCGGCTGATGCGTCCATCATCGGTGTCGGCGTACTTGTTGTCCAGGTAGACAACCTCGCCCACGCCCACCTGAGCCAAAATCTTGGCGCAGTCGTGGCACGGGAACAGCGTGACGTAGACCGTGGAACCCTCGAGGTCCTTGAGCGAGCCACGATAATTGAGCACGGCGTTGGCCTCGGCATGGACCACGTAGTTGTGCTTGTCCTGCAGCGGGTCGTCGCTCGTACCCCACGGAAAAAAGTCGTCGTTGAGCGCCGAGGGTGTACCGTTGTAGCCCACCGAAAGGATGCGGTGGTTGGTGTTGGCGATGCACGCACCCACCTGCGTGTTGGGGTCCTTGCTGCGGCGCTGCGCGGCGATGGCCACGCTCATAAAGAACTCGTCCCAGCTAATGACGTCCAGGCGCTTGCCTGACGAAGTTTGATGAAGATCGTCCGACATGGCAGACACCTCCGTAATCGCAATAGTTTGACCCATTGTAGCAGGTGAAAGGTGGAGGCGTTTGTCCCGCCGGCGCCCTCACTTTTACACGCGGCGGGGCTTTTGGTTGATGCGATACAGCTCGGCGAGACCCCGCAGCGTCAGTGCGTCGTCTACCGTCAGGCTGTGGCCGACCAACGCCGCGAGCGCCTCGGAATCGTCGCCGGTGATGACAATGGGCACGCTGCCCTCCCCCGCCGCCTTGGTCGCGCGCATCTCGGCAAGCACCATGTCGAGCATGCCGTCGATGCGGGCTACCTCGCCCAAGACCACGCCCGAGCGCATGGCCTCGCGCGTGTTGCGGCCGATCACATGCGTGGGCGCCGAGGGCTCGACCTGCGGCAGGCGCGCCGCAGCGGCCGAAAGCGAGCGGGCGCCAAGTGCCAGACCCGGCGCGATGACGCCGCCCACAAAGGTTCCGTGCGCATCGATGACCTCAATATTGGTCGTAGTACCCAGGTCGATTACGATGCACGGAGAGCCGTAGACGGCACGGGCCGCCACGGCGTCGGCGATGCGGTCGGGGCCAATCTCGGCCGGGTCGTCGTAGTGGACGGGCATGCCGGTCTTGAGGCCCGGTCCCACCGTGAGCACGCGTCCCGTGCAGGTACGGGAAAGCGCCGCCTTCCATGGGCGCTCGAGCGCCGGCACCACGCAGCTCAGCACTGCGGCCGCGGGAACGAGTGCACCCGGCACGCCCGCATCGGCTGACAGCGCGCCCATGACCTGCGCGAGCCTCATACGAGCCTCATCGGCCGTGATGCTCGACGGCGTCGTGATCTCGCACGTCGCAAGCGGACATTCC
>URFE01000180.1:0-2421 GCA_900546965.1 uncultured Collinsella sp. | reverse complement strand
CGCTCAACCCAGCCCTTGGCTTCGAGAGCGCGTAGGATATTGGCGATGCGGGCACTCGAGACCCAGGCGCGATCAGCGAGTTCGCTCGGCGTGAGCGAACCGCCGGCGAGTATGAGGGCGCGCATGACGGCCATTTCGCCGCCGAGGGCTTTGTCCGCAAAGCGCGAAATGCGCTGATGCATGCTGCCGAACTCGGTAAGGAGCTGACGCCCAAGTTCACGGAAATCGGTATCTTCCACCGAAAACCCCTAACACTAGAAACTATTTTCGGTGGAAGATGATACCCTCATACGCGGGCCTCATACAGTGGCAATATAAAGAGCGCATAAAGACTTAAAATCATTCAATTGCTGAAGCGTTTCAAAGAACTATTATGCACGCGGTTAGGCGAGGGGTTGTCACCACCATGACGACTGGGACTCATATAATCGCCACGTGCGATGCTTCAACTTCCCGCGAGGAGACACCTTATATAAAGGGGGATGGAGTCATGGCATTTGACTTCACGGGCAAGACCGCGATTGTCACGGGCGGCACTCAGGGCATTGGCCTCGAGATCGCCAAGGGCATCGTCGCGGGCGGCGGACATGTCGCGCTCATCGCAAGGAACGCTGCTAAGGGCGAGGCCGCTGTGGCCGAGCTTGGCGAGGGCAACAAGTTCTATCAGCTCGATGTCGCTGATGCACCCAAGGCGCGCGAGACTGTCGAGCAGATTTTTACGGACCTGCCTCAAACCAATATCCTGATTAACTGTGCTGGTGTCATCAGCACCAAGAAGTTCGACGAGATCGATGACACCGAGTGGCGTCGCACCATTGACATCAACCTCAATGGTACGTTTACCATGATGAATGCCGTGTACCCGCACTTTAAGGCGGCCCATGCCGGCACTATCGTCAACGTGAGCTCTGTTGCTGGCAAGATCGGCGGCGGCCTGCTCGGCACCGCTGCCTACGCGAGCTCCAAGGCCGGTGTTAACGGTCTAACCAAGGCAGTCGCCAAGGAAGGCGGCAAGTTTGGCGTTCGCTGCAACGCCGTGTGCCCGTCGCTCACGCTTACCGATATGACCTCGATTCTCTCTGACGAGAACTCTCAGCGCATCATCAACGGTATTCCTCTGGGCCGTGCCGCCCAGGCCAGCGAGCCTGCGCAGATGGTGCTCTTCTTTGCCTCCGACCTCGCCAGCTTCGTGAACGGCGAGATCGGTGACTGCGACGGCGGCATCGTCCTGGACGGGTAATACCCCGCGATGATTATTCGGCGACGGCTCCTGCGACTCGGGACCGTCGCCTTCTTTCTGACATAGGCGCGTGCGGCTACGATTCGCATGCATCCAAAGGAGATATATATGAGTGAATCGACTGCGGTGGAGGCGCCGGCGGCAAAGGAGCCGTTCTTTAAGATGTCCTCCATCCCGGGTGCCAATATTTTGGTGCCGCTTTTGCTGGGCTGCCTGCTCAACACGCTATTCCCCGACCTGTTCAAAACGCTCGGCAGCTTTACGCTTGGTATGACCCAGCAGGGCGCAGGCCCGCTCGTGGGCGCTTTTTTGCTCATCGTCGGTACGACGATTTCGTTTAAGAGTGCTCCTGCCGCCGCTGCACGCGGCGCCATCATCATCGCCGTCAAGCAGATCGTGGTCGTTGCCGTGTCGCTGCTCATCCTTTATGTGTTCAACGACAACCTGTTTGGCATCTCTGCCATGGTGATGCTAGCGGCTTGCACCGGCGCCAACAACGCTATGTACGCTGGGCTGATGGGCACTATGGGCAACGAGGCTGAGCGTGGCGCTGTCGCCATCACCACGCTGGTTGTCGGCCCTCCGGTCACGATGATCGTGCTCGGCGCTGCCGGCCAGGCCCCGATCGGCTGGTCGCTCGTGGGCGCCATTCTGCCGATCGTCGTCGGCATTATTCTGGGTAACCTGTTCCCCAGCTTTAAGAAGATGATGGCACCGGCACTTTCCGCCATCATCGTGCTCGTCTTCTTTGCCATGGGCTCGACCATGACTTTTGGCCAGCTTATCAACGGCGGTCTTCCCGGCATCCTGCTCGGCGTGATCTGCTCGGTGATCTTTGCAATTCCCGTCATCGCGGTCGATAAGCTCACGGGTGGTACGGGTGTCGCAGGTGCGGCCATTTCGAGCTGCGCCGGAGCCAATGTGGCCACGCCTGCTGCCATGGCAAGCGTCAACGGGGCCATGTACGGCGGCGCCGTGCTCGCGACGGCTACGGCACAGGTTGCTGCCTGCGCAATCGTGACGGCTATTTTGACCCCGCTGGTCACCAGCTGGTGCTACAAGCATTTTGAGGGCCAGGGCAACGGCGATAGCAAGGCAACGACCGACAAGGCCGCCGCAGCCGCCTAATGCCAAGCGGCAATCAAAGCTAAAAACTAGCTACGCCACAGGGCGGCCACGGG
>URFE01000179.1:0-2531 GCA_900546965.1 uncultured Collinsella sp. | reverse complement strand
TGCAGGTGCTCGATCAGCTTGATGACCGAGCTGATCGTCTGCTCGTCGGCGGGTAGCTGTTCGGTGACGTAGGCGATAAGACACGACAGCAGGTTTGCCGCCGCATGATCCCAAAAAGGCTGGTTGTTGTCCTCGATGGGGCAGATGGCCTTTGCCACCGAGAGGATGTCCTGCTGGTTGGGCCTGCCGTCCGCCTTGCGGCGAATGTGCCTCAGGGGGTTGTAGCCGCAGCGCTCGATGCCGGGCGCAAGGGCCGGGACGGTGTTGAGGTCGGCGAAGTTGAGACATTGCACGCGGTAACCGTGGGCTGCCAGCACGGGTCCCACTTCGCGACAGAGCGTGCCTTTGGTGTCGAGCACGATGTAGCTTGCGTTCATTTGCAGCAGGTTGGGCTTGAGGACGTTTCGGGTCTTGCCGGCTCCCGAGGGGCCGATCACAAGTGCGTTGTTGTTGAGTCCCGTTTGGCGGGTATCGCAGGAAAGCGTTCGATCCTTGGCGAGGATGGTGGACGATGCGGACTCAGATGCGGCGAGGCGGCTGGCGAGGTTAGACATGGGCGACCTCCTTGGTGGTCGAGAGGATTTCGTGGGCAAAGCCGAGCTCGACGGCGCGCTCGGCCGAAAGGTAGGTGTCTTTTGCAGTGAGGGACTGGATGCGCTTGGGCGTGAGGGCGCTGCGGTCCGAGAGGATTTGCGTGAGGGTCTTGCGGGTCTGCATGAGACGCCGGCTGGTTTCCTGCAGCGCAAGTGCCGAGCCGCCTGCCCCCTGGGGGATCAGCGGGTCGTGAATCATGAGCTCTGCATGGGGCGCCATACGGCGATCGTCGCCGCCCATAAAGATCACGGCGCCCATGGACGCGGCGAATTCCAGGCAGACGGTGCGGATGGGGCACGATGCGAGGCGCATGGCGTCATAGATCGCAAGACCCGATCGCACGCTTCCGCCGGCGCTGGCGACAAATATGGTGATGGGGCGGCTGGGGTCGGTGGCATCGAGCAGGCGGATCTGCTGGCATAGGTCGTGGGCCATCGGGGTTTCGATATTTCCCATGACGGAGAGCTCGCGACGGGCGAGCATCTCATCGTAAATGCTGGTGAGCGTGATACCTCGGGCGGATTCACGCATGGTGAGGGGGCTGATGATGGGGGAATGATTGGTGTCCATGAGGACTCCTTTCTGTTGGTTGTGTTGTGGAATAGGATTGTTGCCCGCGGAGGGGCTGGCGGGCTACAGGGTTCGTCCAAGCCTGAGATCGAGCTCGGTTGTGGGACAGGCTGCCTGTTCGTGCGGCTCGCAAGCGCCGAGGGCTCCAAAGCGATGGAGCGTTGCGGCGGGCGTGGTGTAGGCGAGCCGCAGCTGATGCTCGACAGGGGCACATCCGTCATTTTTGTAATGAGCCGCGTAGTACTGCGCGATGCTGGCGTTCATCTCGTTGCCATTGCGATGGCGCTCAAACTGGCGTCTGCAGGTCTCGATGATCTTTGCTACCGACTTGGGTGCCGTCGCGGGAACAAGGGCGAGATAGCCCTCAAATAGCTCGTTGATGCTCAGGAGGCACAGCAGGTCGATCAGCGTCCTTATGGCCGCTCCCTCGGCGGAAAAGTGCGCGGTCATGCGGCTATATCGGTTGCGGTCGACGATGACCGCATGGGGTCTTGGAGTTTTCTGCCCCGTGGTCCCGGGCTTTTGCCGCGCCTGTGTATTGAGCTCGACGTTGCAGCGCCTGAGGCCGTCCAACGGAAGGAACAGTGCGGTGCGTAGGGCGTTCCGCTTGCTTTCGAGTTCATGACGCTCGTCGGGTTCCCATTCGAGCTTGAGTTTCGTGTCGAGCGCCGTAAGCATATGGGCTAGGCAGCCTACGGTAAGAACGTACGAATCGTTGTCGCGTTTTGGGGCATAGGGGTCTGTCAGCTTGCGAATGTCGGGGTCGCCCATGATCTTTGTGCAGCGCTTCAGCAGTTGAGGGTGGTCGGCCAAGATCGTCGCGAGCGGTAGCGACGCGTAGTTCTTGATGGTCGCGGCGGCAAAGGCGGCGTCATATTCGTTTGCATATGCTCGCTCAATTCGGGCATCCAGAATGCTTTTCTTATCGCCGTCTTCAGCGTGGTGGTTTGTCATAGCTTCTCCAATCGGTTGATGTTCGTGCTGTTTGTTGATGTGCTGACGTTGGGGTGCTATGCGGTTTTCAATGAGCCCGTGAGGCAGTTGCTGCAGGGGCGGGATGGAACAGCCCATGCAAGGCGGAAGGCATCGTGCTCAAAATCGAGACAGCAATGCCCTGGGTGCCTCACATGTGGCAGTTACCTCATTAAGTTGTCATTGCGTTTGGGGTTGTACTTTGCCGATCTTCCTTCTCTTACACGCTAAAACTCAAACTTCATATGCTCGATCTACTTAAAACCGCAACGGCGGTCTTTTATCAACTTATATGTCGGAACGCGTCTTTGCAAGTACTTTTTTGCCTTTGTTTCAAATGGCCCTTGATTATCAACTTCATCCGAACACCTCCCACATTCATCCGCACATGTGCG
>URFE01000178.1:0-2667 GCA_900546965.1 uncultured Collinsella sp. | reverse complement strand
AGGACCTGCGTCGCGAGATGCGCGAACACACGGCCGCCATTCCTGCCGCCCGCCATATGTTTGGCCTGAATGCCAGCGAGCGAGGTTCTAAATCCAAGGACCAGGCTGCCGACCAGTCCATTCGCCACAATATGCACCATGTGCCCGCGAACGGGGACGACACATTTGTGATGAATGAGGATGGCGCCCCGCTTGGCAAGCACTCAAAAGGAGGTGAGGCATAAATGAAGAACATCCTGCATCTGTTTAAGCGTGATGTCCAAAACGTGTCTCGCTCCGTGATCGGCATGGTTGTCGTGATGGGTCTGATCATCGTGCCGTGCCTGTACGCGTGGTTTAACATCGCCGGCAGCTGGGACCCGTACGGCAATACCGGAAACCTTAAGATTGCCGTGGTCAATACCGACGAGGGTTACGAGAGCGATCTGATTCCCGTCGAGGTTAACGTGGGTGAAAACGTTACCGCCGCTCTGCGTGGTAACGAGAACTTTGACTGGGTTGTGCTCAACAATCGCGATAAGGCTATCGACGGTGTTAAGTCGGGCGCTTACTATGCGGCCGTCGTAATCCCCAAGAGCTTTAGTTCCGACATGATGACGCTCTTCTCGACCGACGTGAAACACGCCGATATCGAGTTCTATGAGAACCAGAAGGCCAACGCTATCGCCCAGATCGTGACCGAAAAGGGCTCGAGTGCCGTTCAGAACCAGGTCAACGAGGCCTTTACCGAGACCATCACGACCATCGGCCTCAAGACGGTGTCCAGTCTGCTCGATTACATGAGCACCGACCAGGTCAGCAACTTTATCGCCAACCTGTCCTCGACGCTTGGCGACTCGGTTCAGGACCTGCAGGACATCAAGGCCAGCGCTACTTCGCTTGCGGACATTTTGAGCTCGACCTCCGATTCGCTGACGTCGGCGGGCGGCCTGCTCAAGCAGACCGGAACTACCGATCAGTCGGTGAAGCAGCTGATGGAGCATGCCGAGAGCGGTATTGCTGATTCCGAGCAAGCGCTCAAGGCTGCCAGCGATGCCATTGATGCTGCGATTGATGGAAGCGCCGGGTCGTTCGACAACGTGTCCACCGAGCTCGCAAAGGCCTTTGACGCCGCGAACCAGCATGTCGATCTTACGGTGTCTCAGCTCAACGATGGCGCGGCGTCACTCAATGCACGTGCCGACGAGATTGATGCCACGGCAGATAAGCTCCGTAGTCTTGCTGGCCAGGTGAGTAACGATAAGCTCAAGGAAGGTCTCGAGTCTGTTGCGACATCTCTTGGCGGAACTGCGGCAGAGTACCGCAACAATGCCAAGGAGCTGACGAGCATCGCGACGTCGCTCTCGGACAGCATGGCAAAGGTTAACGATGTCCGCGCCGAAACCGACCAGGCGATCGCCGACGCCAAGGCGGGTATCTCGGGTGCCAAAATCGATTACGACTCCACGTTCTCGGCCAAGGCAAAGGAGCTCAAGAAGACCATCTCGGGCGTTTTGGATTCGCTGAACGGTATTTCGAGCAATCTGGATAGTGCCGTGAGTGGCCTCACCGATGCATCCGGCTCGTTGGCGAAGGGCCTCTCCAAGGCCGCCAAGCTGGTCAACAAGGCTTCCGATCAGCTAGGTGAAGCGTCCGATAAGATCAGTGCGTTTAAGGATGAGCTCGATGGCGCCCTGATGTCGGACGACCTTGCCACGATCAAGACGATGATCGGCAATGATCCCGAGGGTCTGGCCGTGTCGCTTTCCGGCCCCGTCGCGCTCGATCGCAAGCCGGTCTATCCGATCCGCAACTACGGTTCGGCCATGGCACCGTTCTACACGATTCTGTCGCTCTGGGTGGGCTCGATTGTGCTGGCGGCCATGATGAAGGTCTCGGTTGACGATGAGCTTATCAACGAGCTGATCCCCGTGCGCTTGCACGAGATCTACCTGGGCCGCTACCTGTTCTTTGGCGGTCTGGCCCTGCTGCAGGCAACGCTCGTGTGCGCGGGCGACATCCTGTTCTTTGGCATCCAGTGCGACGACCCGCTGCAGTTTGTGCTGGCGGGCTGGGTCGCGAGTCTCGTGTTCTCCAATATCGTCTACACGCTTACGGTTTCGTTTGGCGATATCGGCAAGGCGCTCGCCGTCGTGCTGCTGGTCATGCAGGTCGGCGGTTCGGGCGGCACGTTCCCCATCGAGATGACCGGCCCCGTGTTCCAGGCGATCTATCCGTTCCTGCCGTTCACCCACGGCATCAACGCCATGCATGCCGCCATGGCCGGTGCGTACCACATGGAGTACTGGATTGAGCTAGGCATTCTGGCGAGCTATCTGATTCCGTCGCTGGCACTGGGCGTCGTCTTCCGCCGCCCGGTCATCAAAGCCAACGACTGGATCATCGAAAAACTGGAGTCAACCAAATTGATTTAGTTCAGCAACGTAAACGCCGTCGGAACATCGAGATCTTCCAACCCGATGCTTTAGCGTAGTGAATTGCACGGGCTGCTTGGTTGTTGCTACAGTAGCGGGGCGTGCCGGGGGTCCGGTGCGCCCTGCTTTTATTTGACCATGAGGCGGCACGCAGCCATGCGCGTGCGGACACCACGCCCAGATTGAGCGCGAGGATGCCCTATGGCCTGTCTCTTATACACATCTGACGCTGCCGACGACTTAATAGGTGTAG
>URFE01000177.1:0-2671 GCA_900546965.1 uncultured Collinsella sp. | reverse complement strand
CATGATTGAATCTTTATTTCAACTTTACACCTAGGTTTACAGCTGTCTTGTCAGCTGTAAACCTAGGTGTCATACTAAAGCCCCAAGATTCGCCAAAAGAGAGGGGCCTTGATGGCACAGAGCGCGAACATGGATGCGTCGGAGCTTGCACGCGATATCGCGGCCGGCCTAGCATCGGCAACGACGGCAACGGAGCGCGCGGCACTGGTGCCCGCAGAGCTCGTCGAGGCCATTCAGCAATTAAAAACCCAACGTGACGCGGTGATCCTGGCGCACTACTATGTGGCGCCCGAGGTCCAAGCCGTTGCCGATTACGTCGGCGACAGTTTCTACCTGGCAAAGCTCGCCAAGAGCCTGCCGCAGCAGACCATCGTGCTGTGCGGCGTGGAGTTTATGGGCGAGAGCGCCAAGCTGCTCAACCCCACTAAGACCGTGCTGCTGCCCGAGCCGGGCGCGGACTGTCCCATGGCGCACATGGTCAAGCGCGAGACGGTCGACGCGGCGCGCGCCGAGTACGGCGACGACCTGGCTGTCGTCTGCTACGTCAACTCCACGGTCGAGATCAAGAGCTGGAGCGACGTGTGCGTCACCAGCTCCAACGCCGTCAAGATCGTGTCCGAGCTGCCGCAGCAGCATATCCTGTTCATTCCCGACCAAAACCTCGGTCGTTTCGTAGCCGAGCAGGTGCCGCAAAAGCACGTCATCCTCAACAACGGCTACTGCCCGCGCCATCACATCATCACCGTCGAGCAGATCGTCGACGCGACGGAGGCCCACCCCGACGCGCTCGTGCTGGCGCATCCTGAGTGCAAGGCCGACGTCCTGGCCGAGGCCGACTACATCGGCTCCACCGCCGGCATCATCAAGTATGCCGAGGAGTCCGACGCGAGCGAGTTCATCATCGTGACGGTCCGCGGCGTGCTCTACGAGCTCGAGCGCCGCTGCCAGGGCACCGGCAAGAAGTTCTATTTCCCCGCGGTGCAGCCCACCTGCGTCAACATGGACCTCATCACGCTCGAAAAGCTCGTGCGCTGCCTGGAGACGGGCGAGGGCGAGGTGCAGATCGGCGTGTCGGACGAGGCTGCCGACCAGGCCAAACTCACGCTCGACCGCATGCTCGAGTACGCGGCGCGTTAGAACGATGTGACATGAGGGGCAGTCCCTTATGCCACATTACAAGGGAGAGGATTCCTGTGGAAACCAAACAATACCCCGACATGGAGTGCGACGTCGTTATTGCCGGCTGCGGCGTAGCTGGCTTGTACGCGGCTCTCAATCTGCCGACGAGCACGCGCGTGATCATGCTCTCCAAGGGCGCGGTCGATGAGTGCGATTCGATGCTCGCGCAGGGCGGCATCTGCGTGCTGCCCGAGGGCTCGGACTATGATGCCTTCTTTGAGGACACCATGCACGCCGGCCACTACGAGAACCGCCGCGAGAGCGTCGACATCATGATTCGTTCGAGTCGCTCGGTCATCAACGACCTGCTAGCGATGGGCGTGGATTTTGAGCGCAAGGCCGACGGCAGCCTCAATTTTACCCGCGAGGGCGCGCACAGCCGTCCGCGCATTGCCTTCCATGCCGACATTACGGGCAAGGAGATCACGACCAAGCTGCTCCAGGCCGTTCGCAAGCTGGACAACGTGCAGATTTTGGAGCACGTGGCCATGACCGACATCCTGACCGCCGAGCGCGATGGCGCCACGGTGTGCACCGGCGTCGTCGCCGTAGCCGTGGACGAGGACAACTCGGTTCGCCCCGCCGACGAGCTGGCAAATGCCGCTGAGGGCGTGCATGCCGGTAAGCCGTTTAAGATCCATGCCCGCCACACGCTGTGGGCGACGGGTGGCATTGGCGGCGTGTACGACCACTCGACCAACTACCCGCAGCTCACGGGCGACGCCTGCTACATCGCTCAGGAGCATGGCATTAAGATGGAGCACCTGGACTACGTGCAGATTCACCCCACGGGACTGTTCTCGCCGCAGCCGGGCCGCACCTTCCTGATCAGCGAGAGCTGCCGCGGCGAGGGCGCGATTTTGCTCAACGCCGCCGGCGAGCGCTTTACCGATGAGCTCCAGCCGCGCGATGTGGTCGCCGCCGCTATTCGCGAGCAGATGAAGCAGGACGGTGCCGAGCACGAGTGGCTGACCTTTGCCCCCGTCGAGCGCGATGTGGTGACCGGGCACTTTGCCAACATTCGCGCGCGCTGCCTGGAGGACGGCCGCGACATCTTGGACGAGCCCATCCCCGTTACGCCCACGCAGCACTACTTTATGGGCGGCGTGTGGGTCGACAAGGACGGCCGCACCTCGATGCCCGAGCTCTACGCCGCGGGCGAGACGGCTTGCAACGGCGTTCACGGCAAGAACCGCCTTGCATCAAACAGCCTGCTCGAGGCGCTGGTCTGGGGTCGTCGCGCCGCGTGGTATATGCGTACCGGCGAGTCGCTGGCCGTGGAGCAGGCGGGCGATCCCGCGCTCGATGGCCGTCATCGCGCCCTGAGCGCCGATACCCTGGCAATCGATGATTTGGCCCGTGCCGCCGGCACGCAGGCCGTGGAGGAGTAGACCATGAATCCCATTACCATGAAGCTCGTCGTCGATGATCTGATTCTGCAGGCTCTGCGCGAGGACATTACCTTTGAGGACGTGAGCACGGCGAGCGTGTG
>URFE01000176.1:0-2746 GCA_900546965.1 uncultured Collinsella sp. | reverse complement strand
CGGGCGGTCTCGGCGCGCACCTGCTCCTCGGTAAAGGTCTCGACGTACTCGCTAAACGGCGCGGCCTTCTCGCGCTCGCGGTCCACATGGGCAACCTCGCGGCTCGCGTTGTCGTAGTTCTCGATCACGACGTCGTCGCGGTCAAGCGCGGTGTAGCGGCGCTGGTTGCGGCCGATCGTGAGTGTGGAGCCCGGCTGCACAAAGCGATGGATGGACACGGCGGCCTCGTGACCGGCGGCGATGGCATCGATGGCAAAACTCGGACCGGTGTAGACGTCGCCGCCCACAAAGATGTCTGGCTCAGCGGTCTGGTAGGTCTGAGGATCGGCAAGGGCACCCTGACCGCGGCCAAGCTCCACCTTGGAGCCAGCCAGCAGGTCGCCCCACACAATGGACTGGCCGATGGACATGACCACGCGGTCGGCATCGACGCGGCGCAGGTCGCTCTCGTCGTACTCGGGCGCAAAACGGCCCTCGTCGTCAAAGACACGCGTGCAGCGCTTGAAGGTGATGCCGCGCACATGACCGGCCTCGTCCAGGTGAACCTCCTTGGGGCCCCAACCGCAGCTGATGTGCACGCCGTCCTCGATGGCCTCGCGACGCTCCTCCTCGCTGGCGGGCATCTGGGCCTCACTCTCCAGGCAGAACATCTCAACGTGCTCAGAGCCCAGACGGCAGGCGTTGCGCGCGACATCGATAGCAACGTTGCCGCCGCCCACCACGATGGTGCGGCCGGGCAGCGCGTTGATCTTGCCACTGTTGACCTCGCGCAAAAAGTCGACAGCCACCGTCACATCCTCGGCATCCTCGCCCGGAATGCCGGCAAGGCGTCCGCCCTGGCAGCCGATGGCAACATAGAAGGCCTTAAAGCCCTGCTCGCGCAGCTCGTCGAGCGTCACATCACGACCGACCTCCACGCCATAGCGGAACTCGGCACCCATCAGGCGAATAACCTCGACCTCGGCCTCAATAACGTCCTTCTGCAGCTTAAAGCTGGGAATACCGTAAGTGAGCATGCCGCCCGGGCGCTCGTTCTTCTCGAACACGACGGGCTTGTAGCCCTTCTCGGCCAGGTAGAAAGCGCAGGACAGACCGGCCGGGCCGGCACCGATAATGGCGACCTTCTGGTCGAAGCCGCCAGCGCGCGTCGGCGTCACCACGGGCGGGACATAGCGGGTCGCGGCATCCAGATCGCGCTGGGCGATGAACTTCTTGACCTCGTCGATAGCCACGGCGGCGTCCACACGACCGCGGGTGCAGGCATCCTCACAGCGGCGGTTGCACACACGGCCGCAGATAGCGGGCAGCGGGTTCTCGCGCTTGATGAGCGCCAGCGCCTCGTCATAGCGACCCTGCGCCGCGAGCTTCAAATAGCCCTGAACGGCGACATGCGCGGGGCAGGCCGTCTTGCAGGGAGCGGTGCCGGACTCATGCGTCTCGATGCGGTTGTCGTTGCGGTAGTTGGGCGACCACTTGGTATGGTCCCACTTGGTGGCATCGGGCAGCTCCTGGCGCGGATACTCGGGCACCTGTCCGCCCGCCTTTTTGCTGCAGAGCTTCTGGCCCAGCTTGGCGGCGCCGGCCGGACACACCTCAACGCAGCGACCGCAGGCCACGCACTTGTCCTTCTCGACCTTGGCGACATAGGCCGAGCGCGACAGGTTGGGCGTGTTGAACAGCTGCGAGGTGCGCAGGGCGTAGCACACGTTAACGTTGCAGTTACAGATGGCGAAGATCTTGTTCTCGCCGTCGATGTTGGTGATCTGGTGCACAAAGCCGTTGTCCTCGGCCTGGCGCAGGATGTCGTAAACCTCGTCGCGGGTCACGTAATGGCCACGGTCGGTCTCGACCACGTAGTCGGCCATATCGCCCACAGCGATGCACCAGTCGGCCGGATCGTCGGCGCAGCCTTCGCCCATCACGCGGCGGCTCGCGCGGCAGCTGCAGGTGCTGGCGGCATATTTGCCATCGTATTTGTCGAGCCAATGCTCGATATGCTCGATCGGCACCGAGGTGCTCGCGGCATCGATGGCCTTCTCGACCGGAATGACATGCATGCCGATGCCGGCACCGCCGGGCGGCACCATCGGCGTGGCCTTGGACAGCGGGCCTTTGGATGCCTGCTCAAAAAACTTGGCATAGACCGGATGCTCCTCGAGCTGGCTCACGCGCATGTTGAGGAACTCGGCAGAACCCGGCACCAGCATGGGCAGCACCCACTGCTTGGCTCGCTCGGGGTTTTCCCAGTTGTACTCGAGCAGACCCGTGTAGCTCATGTCGTCGAGCATTTTTTCGATATCGGCCTCGGGCATGCCGGTGAGCTTGACCATCTCGGGCAGCGTATAGGGACGGCGCATCTTCATCTTGCAGAGCACTTCGGCCTGCTCGTCGGTTGCGGCCTCGGCAAACGACCAGTACTCGTAGCCCAGCAGCTCGTCGCGGTGCAGCAGGCGGTTGGTGCAGTGCTCACACAGTTTGACGATGGCCTCGCGCGGATGCTCCGGTATCGGCGGCACGAACTCCGCGCCGATATCGGGCTCGGTATAGCTAATCCCCGGTCCGTTGAGAATCATAGTCGTCCCTTCTCTTGCCACAGCCCGGCGAGACCGCAGCGCCCCTCTTTTTTTGCAGGCCGGGCATGCCCCCATGCCTTTCACCCGCCATTGTTGACATTGTGTCAAAAATAGTATTGACGAACCGTCAACAATATTCAAGACTGTTAGGCGAACGGTCAGGCAAAAGAGGA
>URFE01000175.1:0-2775 GCA_900546965.1 uncultured Collinsella sp. | reverse complement strand
ATCTACACCTATTAAGTCGTCGGCAGCGTCAGATGTGTATAAGAGACAGGCACATGGGCCACGCGCGCAACTATACCATCGGCGATGCCATGGCCCGTCAGGCCCGCATGCGCGGCTACGACGTGCTGCACCCCATCGGCTTTGACGCCTTTGGCCTGCCCGCCGAGAACGCCGCCATCAAGCACAATACGCAGGCTGCCGCCTGGACGTATAAGAACATGGACCAGGCGCTCACCACGATGAAGCGCATGGGCTTCTCCTACGATCTGGATCGCATGGTCAAGACCTGCAGCCCCGACTACTACCGTTGGGGTCAGTGGATCTTTGAGAAGCTGTGGGAAAAGGGCCTGGTCTACCGCAAGAAGAACCCGGTCAACTGGTGCCCTAACTGCAAGACCGTTTTGGCCAACGAGCAGGTCACCGAGGGTAAGTGCTGGCGCTGCGGCACCGAGCCCGAGAAGCGCGACCTTGAGCAGTGGTACTTCAAGATCACCGAGTATTCCCAGGAGCTGCTCGACGATCTGGAGAAGCTCCCCGGCTGGCCCGAGCGCGTCAAGCAGATGCAGGCCAACTGGATCGGCCGCTCCGAGGGCGCCGAGGTCGACTTTACCCTGTGCGACAAGGATGGCGAGCCCATCGAGGGCGACGAGGGTAAGATCACCGTCTTCACCACGCGTGCCGACACGCTCTTCGGTGTCTCCTTTTTTGTCCTGGCTCCCGAGTACGCGCGCCTGCGCGAGCTCGTCGAGGGCACGGAGTATGAGGAGGCCGTCACCAAGATCGTCGAGGACTCCAAGCATATCTCTGCGGTCGAGCGTGCCCAGGGCACCCTCGAGAAGCACGGTGCCTTTACCGGTCGCTACGTGGTGAACCCCGTCAACGGCGAGAAGGTCCCCGTGTGGGTTGCCGATTATGTCGTTGCCGACTACGGCACCGGCGCCGTCATGGCCGTTCCCTGCGGCGACCAGCGCGACTTTGAGTTTGCCCGTAAGTACGACCTGCCGATCGTGCCGATCATCCTGGACGATGACGATCGCGCTGCCGTCGAGGCCAGCGGCGAGACCATCGATACCTTCCATGCCGAGACCGTCGACTGGGATTGCGCTCACGCTGCCGAGGGCACGCTGGTCCAGTCCGGCAAGTACACCGGCATGCGCGGCGGTAAGCACTCCGAGGGCGAGGCTGCGATCGTGGCCGACCTTGAGGCCATGGGCTGCGGTCGTCGCAAGGTCGAGTTCCGCCTGCGCGACTGGCTCATCAGCCGCCAGCGCTATTGGGGCAACCCCATCCCGGCCATCCACTGCGAGCACTGCGGCATCGTGCCCGTGCCCGAGGATCAGCTGCCGGTGACGCTGCCCGAGAACCTGGACCTGGGCGCTGGCGAAACCCTTGCCGAGTGCAAGGAGTTCTACGAGACCACCTGCCCGGTCTGCGGCCGCCCGGCCAAGCGCGAGACCGATACCATGGACACCTTCACTTGCTCCAGCTGGTATTACCTGCGCTATACCGATCCGCACAACACTGAGCTGCCCTTCTCCCGCGAGGCGGCAGACCGTTGGATGCCCGTCGATAACTACATCGGCGGCATCGAGCACGCTATATTGCACCTGCTCTACAGCCGCTTCTTTACCAAGGCACTGCGCGACCTGGGCCTGCTGAGCGTGGACGAGCCCTTCACCAACCTGCTGTGCCAGGGCATGGTCAAGGACGAGAACGGCGACACCATGTCCAAGTCCAAGGGTAACGTCGTGCCCCCGAGCTCGGTCATTGAGCCCTACGGCGCCGACACCATGCGTTTGGCGATCCTGTTTATCGCCCCGCCCGAGAAGGACTTCGACTGGGATCCCAAGGCCGTTGAGGGCGCCAACCGCTTCATCAAGCGCGCCTGGCGTATCGTTTGGCAGCTCGTCCAGTCCGGTGACGCCAACGTGGCCTTCGACAAGTCCGCGCTCGACGAGGTTGCGATGAAGCTCTATCGCGAGCGTCACCGCACCATCGCCAAGTGCACTGAGGACTTCGACCGCGGCCAGTTCAACACCGCGATCTCGGCCGTCATGGAGCTCGTCAACGCGGCGAGCGCCTATCTCAACGCCACTGAGGGTGCTGACCGCGACAAGGCTCTGTGCTACGGCGTGGCTAAGGATATCGTGAGCGTCCTTGCCCCTATCTGCCCGTTCTGGGCCGACGAGCTGTGGCACGAGGCACTCGGCTGCGAGGGCAACGCCTACACCGCCGCCTGGCCCGAGTTCGACCTGGCCGAGTCCGTTGAGGACACGGTGCAGATCGTGGTCCAGGTGCTCGGCAAGGTCCGCGGCCGCGTCGACGTTGCCCGCGATGCCTCCAACGAGGAGATGCAGGCTGCCGCCGAGGCCGCCGTCGCCAAGTGGCTCGAGGGCAAGACAGTCGTCAAGGCCATCTGCGTGCCCGGCAAGCTGGTCAACCTGGTGGTCAAGTAAGCACTGCGCGCTTAACTGACGCATAAAAGACGAGGGGCGATCCGGTTGGGTCGTCCCTCGTTTTGCATGTATCTGCCTAGGTGCCTTCGGCCAATTGTCCTATTCTTGTGGAGAAGCTGTGCGCACGCTGACCTGCAGATTCGTACTGTGCTTGCACGTTTTCGCAGCTATTGGTATAGTTTGCTTGCAAATGAAGTTGTAATTGAAAGAAGTGGGGTTTCGGCCCCGCTTCTTTTTTGTATGGATGGAGGTGCCGCAATGGTCAAGACCTGTCTCTTATACACATCTCCGAGCCCACGAGACATCTCAGGATATCGTA
>URFE01000174.1:0-2818 GCA_900546965.1 uncultured Collinsella sp. | reverse complement strand
TTGTGCCCCCGCCCCAGCAAGTACTCGACAACTTGACGCGAGCAATCGAACTGGTCGTTATCGACCGTTGAACAGAGCGGGTGCTCCAGCATGGTAACGAGCACCGTCTGCATACCGGGCAGCGGCTCAAAAGTGCCAAAGTCTGCCGGCATGCGGTTCATGATCACGACCATACCGTCTACCGGCAGCGCGCTCATGCGCGACGATGCGCTCTCGAGGGTATACGGATGCCCGTCTACTTTAGTGAGGGTGATGGCATAGCCATGTTTGTCGGCCGCGGCGGCAAAGCCCTCCATACGGTCGAGGTTGCCGGTACCGGTAATGTTGAACATGGCAACGCCGACGGTCTTAAACTTGCCACGGCGCAGCGATCGACCGGCAAAGTTTGGGCGATACCCCAGCTCGCGCATGGCGGCACGCACGCGTTCCTTGGTCTCGGGGCGCACGCTGGGCGAATCGTGCACGGTGCGCGAGACCGTCTGCTCCGAGACGCCCGCGAGGCGCGCTACGTCTTTGACGGATACCGATTTTTTAACAGCGGCCATAGGTCGATCTTTCTATGTCAACGATGCCATTGGTTGCACCCTGCGCATTCAAATGAAACGTCTTCAAGTATATCCAACGCCTCCCCCACCATACGCTCACCACCCAAAACCTACCGTTCACCGACATTTTTGCTTCCCCGAACGGCTTTTGTCGCCCAAATGTTAACGTTGCCATTGTGCAAACACAGAGCCACCGGGCGGCTCAAACGTTTACGCGTAAGGAATCGACGGTTCGCAGGCACAGGAACCACCGGTTCGCTTCTTTTTTTGTGTCACAAAATGGCAACGTCAACATTTTGGCAACCGAACGCCAAAAACTACCATCGTTGCTAACCCACCGACTCTTAGGAGCATTGCATGGAGCAACTCATCGCCATCATCGAAAAGGGCCAGCCCTTTTTCAACGCGATCGCCCGCAACAAGTACCTCAAGGCGATCCGCGACGGCTTTATCTCCGTCATCCCCATCATCATCTTCTCGTCCATCTTTTGCCTGGTAGCCTCGGTCCCCAACATCTGGGGTTTCTACTGGCCCGATGACATCAACAACGCCCTGTGGAAGTGCTACAACTACTCCATGGGCATCCTGGCCATCGCCTGCGCCGCCACCACTGCCAAGCACTTCGCCGACGCCCAGAACCGCGATCTGCCCAAGAACAACCAGATCAACTTTATCTCGTGCATGTGCGCGGCCATCATCGGCTTCTTGCTCCTTTCGAGCGACACCATTGCCACGGACGCCGCCAGCGGCTTCAACACCACCTACCTTGGTTCCAAGGGCCTGCTGACCGCTTTCATCGCTGCGTTTGTGACCGGCATCATCTACAAGTTCTTCATTAAGCGCAACATCACCGTCAAGATGCCCGAGCAGGTTCCGCCCAACATCTCGCAGACCTTTAAGGACATCATCCCCTTCTCCGTCTGCATCACCGTCTTTTGGGTCTTTGACATCGTCTTCCGCGCTGCCTTTGGCTTCTGCTTTGCCCAAGGCGTCATCCAGGTGTTCCAACCCCTGTTCACCGCTGCCGATGGCTACATCGGCCTCGCTGTGATCTACGGCGCCATGAGCCTGTTCTGGTTCGTGGGCGTCCACGGCCCCTCGATCGTCGAGCCCGCCATCGCCGCCGCCCTCGTTGCCAACATGACCGACAACCTAGCTGCGTTCCAGGCTGGCCAGCACGCTTCCGCTGTCCTGACCCAGGGTGCCCAGTACTTCGTCGTCTGCATGGGCGGCACCGGCGCCACGCTCGTCCTGGTCTTTATGTTCTGCTTCCTGGCCAAGTCTCAGGAGATGCGCGCCGTCGGTAAGGCCGCCATCGTCCCCGTGTGCTTTGCTGTCAACGAGCCGCTGCTGTTCGCCGCACCCATCGTGCTCAACCCCGTCTTCTTTGTCCCGTTTGTCTTTGCCCCGATCGCCAACATCTGGATCCTCAAGATCTTTATCGACTTCTTGGGCATGAACGGCTTTATGTACACCCTGCCTTGGACCGTCCCCGGCCCCATCGGCACCATCATGGGCCTGGGCTTCCAGCCGCTCGCCTTTGTGATGCTCGCCATCATCCTGGTCGTCGACTTTGCCCTGTACTATCCGTTCTTCCGTGCCTATGACGCCCAGAAGTGCGCCGAGGAGGCCGAGATCTCCCAGGAGGAGCTCGCCGCCAAGAACGCCGAGAAAGCCGCCAAGCTCAACGATGCCTTCCAGGGCAAGGCTGACGCCAAGAGCGTTGCCGCCGGCGCTGCTGCCGAGGCCGTGAAGGCCGACTCCCCCGCCGCTTCCGCAGCACCCGCTGCCGAGACAACGACCGCCAGCGACCTCAACGGCAAGCGCGTGCTCGTGCTCTGCCAGGGCGGCGGAACCTCGGGCCTGCTCGCCAACGCGCTGGCCAAGGCCGCCAAGGAGCGCGGCATTAACCTCGAGACCGCTGCCGAGGCCTATGGCAACCACGTGGACATGCTCCCCGACTTTGACCTGGTCGTCCTGGCCCCGCAGGCCGCAAGCTACCTGGCCGACCTGCAGAAGGACTGTGAGCGCGTGGGCAACAAGTGCGTCGCCTGCCGTGGCAAGCAGTACATCGAGCTCTCCCAGAACGGCGACAAGTCTCTCGCCTTCGTGAGTGAGCAACTTTCGAAGTAAGTAACGCCCAGGGCCAGCCGACCATCCAAGACCGGCTGGCCCTTCGATTTAGACGATTGGATCATCATGTCCGTTAATCCTGCTAGCGTCACCAACCCGCCCGCGCAGTTTCCCGAGGACTTTGTCTTTGGCGGCGCCAC
>URFE01000173.1:0-2863 GCA_900546965.1 uncultured Collinsella sp. | reverse complement strand
CCTATCTTTCAATCACTCAGAAAATCTTATATATAGAGACTTAGATTTGTGTATAAGATCGCGCAAAGCTGGCAACAATACTTCTCGAACAACGTGAAGCCGCCCCGTAGGGCGGCCGCCCCAAGAGAGGTGATTCCATGAGAATCGATAAGCTAGCAATGACGTCGCGTGAGGCGTTGCAGACCGCCATGAGCACGGCTGCCGACGCGCAGGCCGGCGCGGTAGAGCCGATTCACCTGCTGTCCGCCCTGCTTGGTGCCGGCGAGCGCAATATCTCCGTGATCATCGAGCGCATCGGTGCCGACCCGGCTCAGCTCGCACGCTCCACGCAGGATGCCATCGACCACGCGCCCAAGGTTTCGGGCGAGGGCCAGCAGATGGGCCTGTCCAACGAGCTCGTCCGCGTCATCGAAAAGGCCGAGAAGAAGGCCACCGAGATGGGCGACAGCTTTGTGGTGACCGAGCATCTGTTGATGGCACTTGCCGAGGACAAGGGCGAGGCCGGCCGCGTTCTGCGCGACGCAGGCGTCACCAAGGAGCGCATCGAACAAGTTTACGAGGAGCTGCGCGGCGATGACCGCGTGACGTCTGCCGAGGATAAGACTCAGTTTGAGGCGCTGGAGCAGTACGGCCGCAACATCTGCGACCTGGCCCGCGCTGGCAAACTCGATCCGGTCATCGGCCGTACCGACGAGATCCGTCGTACCATCCAGGTCCTGTCCCGCCGCACCAAGAACAACCCCGTGCTCATCGGCGAGCCGGGCGTCGGCAAGACCGCCATCGTCGAGGGCATCGCCCAGCGTATCGTGGCCGGCGACGTGCCGAGCACGCTGCGCGACCGCGACCTCATCGAGCTCGACATGAGCGCGCTGGTCGCCGGTGCCAAGTACCGCGGCGAGTTCGAGGACCGCTTGAAGGCCGTGCTCAAGGAGGTTCAAAAATCCGAAGGCAAGGTCATCCTGTTCATCGATGAGCTCCACACCATCGTGGGCGCGGGTGCCACCGAGGGCTCTATGGACGCCGGCAATATCCTCAAGCCGGCGCTCGCCCGTGGCGACCTGCATGCGATCGGCGCGACCACGCTCGACGAATACCGCAAGTACATCGAGAAGGACGCGGCGCTCGCCCGTCGTTTCCAGACCGTGATGGTCTCCGAGCCTACCGTTGAGGACACCATCTCGATCCTGCGTGGCCTCAAGGAGAAGTACGAGATCTTCCACGGCGTACACATCACCGATAGCGCGCTCGTGGCCGCCGCCGACCTTTCCGACCGCTACATCGCCGACCGTTTCCTGCCCGACAAGGCCATCGACCTGGTCGATGAGGCCGCAAGCCGCCTGCGCATGGAGCTCGACAGCATGCCGGTCGAGATCGACGCCACCACGCGTCAGCTCACCCAGCTGCAGATCGAGGAGCAGGCACTCATGAAGGAGACCGACGACGCCTCCAAGGAGCGTCTGGAGGCCCTGCGCCAGGAGATTGCCGAGGTCCAGGAAAAGCTTAACGTGCAAAAGGCCGGCTGGCTCAACCAGAAGAACGCCATCGACCACGTGCAAGAGCTCAAGGGGCAGCTCGACGAGGCCAAGAGCGAAGAGGAGCGCGCGACGCGCAATGGCGATTTGGGTCGTGCGTCCGAGCTGCGCTACTCCGTGATTCCGGGCCTGCAGCAGCAGATTCAGGATTCCGAGGCCGCGCTCGAGGCGCAAAAGCAGCAGGACGGCGAGGGCCTCAACGAACAGGTGACCTCCGATGAGATCGCCGAGGTCGTGAGCGCCTGGACCGGCGTGCCCGTGTCCAAGATGATGCAGGGCGAACTCGACAAGCTCAAGGGCTTGGAGGGCGAGCTGCATAAGCGCGTCATCGGCCAGGACGAGGCCGTCTCCGCCGTCGCCGCAGCTGTGCGCCGCAGCCGTGCGGGCCTCTCCGATCCGGACAAGCCCATCGGAAGCTTCTTCTTCCTGGGTCCCACCGGCGTGGGCAAGACCGAGCTCGCCAAGGCGCTGGCCGAGTGCCTGTTCGATGACGAGCGCGCGCTCGTGCGTATCGACATGTCCGAATACATGGAGAAGTTCAGCGTCCAGCGTCTGATCGGTGCGCCCCCGGGATACGTGGGCTACGACGAGGGCGGCCAGCTCACCGAGGCCGTGCGCCGTCGCCCGTACTCCGTAATCTTGCTCGACGAGATGGAGAAGGCTCATCCTGATGTCTTCAACGTGCTGTTGCAGGTGCTCGACGACGGCCGTCTGACCGATGGCCAGGGTCGTCAGGTGTCCTTCAAGAACACGATCATCATCATGACGTCTAACGTGGGCTCCAAGGCTATCGCCGAGCTTTCCGGCAAGGACGAGGAGGAGATGCGCCATCAGGTCGACGCGGCCATGGCTCAGACCTTCCGCCCCGAGTTCCTCAACCGTATCGACGATATCGTGGTGTTCCATCCGCTCGGTATGGCGCAGATCGAGAAGATCGTCGACATCCAGCTCGCCGACGTCCGCGCGCGTCTGGCCAAGGAGCGCATGACGCTTGCCATCACCCCGGCGGCCAAGCAGATGCTCGCCGTGGGCGGCCTGGACCCCGTGTTCGGTGCCCGTCCGCTCAAGCGTCTGGTCCAGCGCGAGGTCGTGGATGCCATCGCCGCCGCCATCATCGACGGCACGGTGCGCGAGGGCGATCAGGTGACGGTCGATGCCGACAAGGACGGCGGCTTTACCGTCGTGTGCGACAACACGCCGGCGGCCACCTACGAGGTTCCCGACGCCGAGTAGATTTATGGGACATGCCTTAAAATCTGCCAGCAGTCTCTAAACGCCAAGGGCGGCGGATCCAATTGGGTCCGCCGCCCTTTTTCGTGCGACAATCGATG
>URFE01000172.1:0-2899 GCA_900546965.1 uncultured Collinsella sp. | reverse complement strand
CGAGGTAGCCCTCCTGGTCGAAGTGCATGATCTCGATCTTCTCGGTCTCCTTCATGTGTGTCCTCCCATCACATGTGCGCAATTCTATACATCGCGCTTCTTGCTGATACCAATTATAGCCATACGATTGCTTGTTATTTAATACCAATCCAAACTCACGGAGATTTGCGGCGAACGGTCGGTTTCCTCGCCCGAGTGGTATTACAACGCCAATAGTTGTCTATTTCGAGCGCTACTGCCAACGGGCTCCCCACAACTCGCCAGCTATAAAAGCGTTGCGCCAGACCCGCCCAAGCGTTTCCGGCGCAACCGCGCAGTTTAGTTATTCGGCTTCCATCTCCGCTGTCACACGGCGATACATCTCGATAACCTGAGTCGTCGCCTTGGACGGATCCTGATAGTAGCGGCCATCACACGTCTCGGCCGAGACATAGCCCGTATAGCCGTGGCGCATGAGTGCCTCGAGGTCGGCACGCATATCACGCTCGCCGTCGCCCCAGGCAAGATGCGTCGTGCCGCCGCCCACATCTACAAAGTGGGTGTGAACGATCTTGTCGCCCAAAACCTCAAAGTAGCCGTCGATCGTGTCGCCGGCAACTTCCATGGCGCCAAAGTCGATACAAGCCTTCAGGTTGGGACGATCGACCGCCTCGAGGATGCGCGCGACATCCTGTGCGGTGTTGACCAGCACGGACTCCGACGGCTGCAGGGCCTCGAGCGCGACGCGTATGCCGCGCGTATCGGCGTAGTCGCACACCGAGCGCAGCATGGCAACGCTGCGGGCCCAGGCGTCCTCAGCCGGCTCGTCCAGATAGGCCCAACCACTCGTCACCAGAATCTGCGGCGCGCCCAACTCAACGGCTACGTCGATCACATTCTTAAAGTACGAGAGGATGCGTTTTTGGCCCGCCTCACCGCGCACCGCGACGTTCCACGGCTTGGGGTTGTTCTGCTCGGGGCACACGCACACGATCTTGATGCCGTACTGGGCGGCAAGATCGCGAATCTTATCCACCGATTCGTGCTCATGGCAATCCACATACAGGTGCATCGAGCCGGTCCATAGCTCGATATTGCGATAGCCGGCCTCACCTGCAGCCTTAAAAAACGTCTCGATGCTGTAGTAACGATGGTTGATGTTCATGAGCGAAAGCTCGGGTACGACCATAGCCCTCCCCTTTCGTACGGAGTTTTAAAAAACAGGGGGCCGCCGCAGATGCGACAAGCCCCCCAAAGATCGACGCAACCGTTAGACACGATGGAAGCGCGATTCGAACATATTAGGCAAGCACGCCAAAGTAAGCGCCGATGATGCCCACGACCATGGTGCAGAGGATCAGGACCATCGGGTTGATCTTCTTGGAGAGCAGCCAGTAGTAGAGCCAGAATGCGGCCATACCGAGCATACCGGGCATGATGCCGTCCAGGATGTCCTGGAGAGTCTGGGCGGAGTCGCCCTGACCGATGGCAATGGGCAACGAAGCCCAGAACATGTCCTTGCTCATGGCGCCGACGACCATAACGCCGACAATGCCGACGCAGGCCATGATCTTTTGCATCAGGCCGGTCTTCTGAGCCTCGTCGAGGAAGCCAATGCCTAGCTCATAACCCTTGATAGCGCCAAAGATACGAATCAGGAACGCCGGGATGTTGTAGACGAGCAGGAAGGCGATGGGGCCAAAGACGTTGCCGGCCTGGCACAGGCTGATGCCCACGGCAGCGGCGACGACGCGCAGGGTGGACAGGAAGAAGGAGTCACCCAGGCCGGAAAGCGGACCCATGAGGGCGGCCTTGATGTCGTTGACGCTCTCGGGCTCAACCTCGCCACGAGCGACCTTTTCTTCCATGGCCATCGCGATGCCACCCACGAAGGGAGCGAGCTGCGGGGTGATGTTGAAGAATGCGCTGTGACGGTGCAAGGCCTCGGCGTAATCATCGGGACGGCCGGCATAGATCTTCTTGAGCATGTTGGCGACCATCAGGCAGAAGGCAATGTTCATCTGCTTGTAGTAGGTCCAGGAGAATTCCATGCCCAGGGCGCCGGTGTTGACGGCGCTCTTGATGAGGTCGGAGCGCGTGATCTTGTTCTCGGGACTAGAAGTCATCGTCCTCATCCCCTTCCGCGGAGAGCTGGGGCTGGGCTCCGCCCAGGCCGAGCAGGTCGAACTTGTCGATGCCGATGATGATGGCGATCAGGGCGACGCCCAGGACGGGCACGTTGGCGTAGGAGCACAGCAGGAAGCCCAGGAAGTAGAAGGGCACGAGCTGCTTGGTGAGCACCAGGCGGCCGAGCATGGCGAAGCCCATGGCCGGCAGGATGTTGGCGGCAACGCCGCAACCGTCGATGATGAAGGGCGGGATGAAGTCGAGCAGGCCCTGGATGGCGTCGGAACCCAAATAGAAGGCGGCGCCGCACAGCAGGAAGTACTCGACGCAGCCCCAGATTCCAATTCCCCAATGAACGGCGTAGATGCCTTTAAGGTTTCCCTTGAGGGCGAACTTGTCTGCCATATCGACAAACACAGGGAACAAGGCATTGGTAATGTTGCCGATCGTCAGCGCAAGGACGGCGATAGGCATGGCGAGCGCGATGGCCGTCTCGGTACCCTGACCGAGCTGAATGGCAAACGCGCAGGCGAGCACGCCGCCGACGGTTTCGTTAGGCGGCACGTAGGCGCCGATGGAAATCGAGCCCATGAACAGCAACTCCAGGCTGGCGCCAACGGCAAGGCCAGTCTGCAGGTCCCCCAGCACCAGGCCCACGAGCGGGCACAGGACGATGGGGCGGAACGCGTAGAGGGTGCCGAGCTGGTAGTCGAGGCATCCAAACGCTCCGACTAAGCCGACGAGGATTGCTTGGACAAGCATAATTCCCTGTCTCTTATACACATCTCCGAGC
>URFE01000171.1:0-3016 GCA_900546965.1 uncultured Collinsella sp. | reverse complement strand
TACACCTATTAAGTCGTCGGCAGCGTCAGATGTGTATAAGAGACAGGGGTAAGACGTCGTTCGCCCTGAATCTGGCGCTCAACGCTGCCGCTGCTGGTTATACCGTCGGCTTCTTCTCGCTGGAGATGTCGGGCAAAGAAATTGCCCAGCGTCTGATTTGCGCCTACGCCATGATCTCGATCAGTGACTTCCGCATGGGCCGCATTAGCCCCGAGCAGTGGGCCAATATCAACGAGGCCACGCAGACCTTGTCCAAGCTCGATATTCTGATTGACGATACGCCCGGCACCACAGTGACCGAGATTCGCGCCAAGAGCCGCCGCATGCTCCATAACAAGGAGAAGGCAATTATCATCCTGGACTACCTGCAGCTGGTGAGTCCCCCGCCGGGACGCCGCTCCGAGAGCCGTACCGTCGAGGTTTCGGAGATGTCGCGTGGTCTTAAGATCATGGCCAAGGAGCTCAAGATCCCGCTCATCGCGCTGTCACAGCTCTCGCGTCAGGTCGAATCCCGTACCGGCAAGCGCCCGCAGCTTTCCGACCTTCGTGAATCGGGCTCTATCGAGCAGGACGCCGATATCGTTATGTTCTTGGACCGCTCCGCCGACGAGGCCGAAGCCTCGCGCGACGATCGACCCGACGAGGGCGTTACGCGTATCGTCGTGGCCAAGAACCGTTCGGGCCCGATCGGCGACGTCGACCTGATGTTCCTGCCGGCATCCACCAAGTTCTATGAGCTTGATGGGGCACATGCCGAGGAGTAGGACAGGCGCCCGTTGCACGGGTATACTGGGAATGTTTTGTGCTTCTGCGTGCCGGCGTGGCGCGTAGACAGTCCATGAATGTAAGGAGTAAACATGCCGTCAACCGTTTTGGTCGGTGCCCAGTGGGGCGATGAGGGCAAGGGTAAGATTTGCGACTTGGTCGCCGGCGACTTCGATGCCGTCGTGCGCTACTCGGGTGGCAACAACGCCGGTCACACCATCGTCGTCAACGGCAAGAAGTACGGCCTGCACCAGGTGCCCTCCGGCATCATGTATTCCGACCACGTGTCGGTGATCGGTAACGGCTGCGTCGTCAACCCCAAGGTTGTCCTTGAGGAGATCGATATGTTCGAGGCCGACGACATCACCACCAAGAACCTCAAGATTAGCGGCAACGCGCATGTCATCATGCCGTACCACATCGATCTGGATGGCGCCTTTGAGCAGAAGCTCGGCAAGAAGAACATCGGTACCACCAAGCGCGGCATCGGTCCGTGCTATCAGGACAAGATGGCGCGCATTGGCCTGCGCATGCAGGACATGCTCGACGAGGCGCTGTTCCGCGACAAGCTGGAGACCGCTCTCGCCCGTGTGAACCCCGAGCTCGAGCTCATCTACAACCTGCCCACCTACACCGTGGACCAGATTTGCGACGAGTACCTGCCGATGGCCGAGCGTCTGCGTCCCTACATCACCGAGACGAGCCTGCTGCTCAACAACATGATCGATGAGGGCAAGAACCTGCTGTTTGAGGGCGCCCAGGCGACGCTGCTCGACATCGACCACGGCACCTATCCGTACGTGACGTCTTCCAACTGCACCGCCGGCGGCGCCATCACCGGCTCCGGCGTTGGTATGAAGAATGTCGACCGCGTGCTGGGCGTCATGAAGGCCTATATCACCCGCGTCGGTTCGGGCCCCATGCCCACCGAGCTTTCCTATGAGTCCGAGGCTGGCCACACGCTGACCGAGGAGGGCTATGAGTACGGCGTGACCACCGGTCGCCGTCGTCGTTGCGGCTGGTTTGACGGCCCTATCGCCAACTATGCCTCGCGCGTCAACGGCCTCACCGACATCGCCGTGACCAAGCTCGACGTGCTTTCGGCCTTCGACACCATCAAGGTGTGCGTGGCCTACGACGTCGATGGCGAGCGCTATACCAGCGTGCCCGAGCATCAGGTGCGCTTTGAGCATGCCAAGCCCATCTACGAGGAGCTCCCTGGCTGGAAGTGCGACATTACCGGTTGCCGCAGCTTTGACGAGCTGCCGCAGGAGGCTCAGGACTACGTGGCGTTTATCGAGGATCTGGCACACACCCGCGTGACGTTCATTGGCGTTGGCGCTGGTCGCGAGCAGATCATCAACCGATTCTGGAAGTAATCGGGACTATTTGGTTATTGCGATATACCCCTTTGCAGCCCGGACGGGCGGCCGAGGGGTATATTTGCTTACAAAGGGCTCGCGCGGAGCGGGCCGTTCATCCATAGAGGAGGCACCCTTGAAGGCGGACACTCAAACCATCGACATCCTGTTGTTGGGCAGCGGCGGCCGTGAGCATGCTTTGGCAGCTAAGCTCGCAGCTTCACCGCGCGCCGGCAAGCTCTACATCGCGCCGGGTAACGGCGGCACCGCGAACTGCGGCGAGAACGTTGTTCTCGACGACTGCGATCCTGCGGCCGTGGCGGCGTTTGCGCAGAGCCGCGGATGCGGGCTCGTGGTGATTGGCCCCGAGGCTCCGCTCGTGGCGGGCGTGGCCGACGCCGTGCGCGCGGCGGGTATTCCCTGCTTTGGCCCGGGTGCCGAGGGTGCCCAGATGGAGGGCTCCAAGCTGTTCTCCAAGCAGCTCATGGAGCGTGCGGGCATTCCGACGGCAGCCTATGGTTCGTTTACCGACGAGGCTTCGGCTCTCGCCTACGTACGCGAGCAAGGCGCCCCGCTGGTCGTCAAGGCCGACGGCCTTGCCGCAGGCAAGGGCGTTATCGTGGCGACCGAACTTGAGCAGGCCGAGGAGGCCGTGCGCGAGTGCTTTGGCGGCACCTTTGGCGATGCCGGCAACACCGTGGTTATCGAGGAGATGCTCGTTGGTCCCGAGTGCTCGCTGCTGGCCTTTACCGACGGCAAGACCGTGCGCCCCATGGCCACCTCGCAGGACCACAAGCGCGCGCTTGAGGGCGACCTTGGTCCCAACACCGGTGGCATGGGCGTCTACAGCCCGGTGCCCATCGTGACTGACGAGGAGCACGCCACCATGG
>URFE01000170.1:0-3023 GCA_900546965.1 uncultured Collinsella sp. | reverse complement strand
TCTACACCTATTAAGTCGTCGGCAGCGTCAGATGTGTATAAGAGACAGCACCTCGTGACCAATATGAACTTGCCACTCCTAATTCAGCTGCTGTTCGTACCCGATTCCACTCCGATCGACGAGGCCATTCGCCAGATCGTCGAGGCGGACGACACTAAGGTCAAGTACGTTAACGACCTGCTGGGGCAGGCCGAACTCGATGAGTTTTAATCGTTAGGAGCACATCATGATTCAGATGATTCGTGTAGATTATCGGCTGCTTCACGGCCAGGTTGCCGTTAGCTGGACCTCGGCTCTGGGTGCCGACTGCATCCTGTTAGTGAGCGACACGGTCCTCAATGACAAGCTTCGTCTGCAGGCCCTGTCCCTTGCAAAGCCCGAAGGATGCAAGGTCGTCGTCAAAAACACCGAGGATGCTGTCAAGGCGCTCCAGAGCGGTGTGACCGATAAGTACAAACTCTTCGTGGTTTGCGAGACGATTCAGCAGGCCGGTGCCGTCGCCAAGGCGATGGGAGTCAAGAAGATCAACCTCGGCAACGTTGCCTTTAGCGAGAATGCCCGCCAGGTCTCGACGAGCGTGTTCCTCACGCCCGAGAACGAGGCCTACGTGAAGGAGCTGCTCGGCGAGGGCTATGAACTGTTCATTCAGATGATTCCGGCAGATGCGAAGACTGACGCCGCGAAGGTCATCGGTTAGGGGCCGTCATGGTTATCAAGACAATCCTGATTTTCCTTATTGCCCTTTTGGGTTATTCCGAGTGGCTGACGGGCACGAGCTACCTCCAGCGCCCGATCGTGCTCGGACCTCTGGTTGGCCTTGTCATGGGCGACATGGTGACCGGCACGATCATGGGCGCCACGATGGAGCTTGCCATGGTCGGCGCCATCTCGGTCGGCGCCTATAACCCGCCCGATACGATTTCCGGCACTATCCTGGGCGTATCTCTTGCCATGCAGGCCGGCGCGGACGCTTCGGCGGCCCTGACCCTGGGTATTCCTATCGCCACGATCGTCCTGGCGCTCGACACGGCCCTGGGCCAACCGGTCATGCTGCTGCTGGTGCACCGTATCGACAAAAACGTCGAGGACGGAGACACCAAGGCCATCACGCGCAACATGCTCATCGCCGGTTACGCGCAGAGCTGGTGCGGCCTGCTGATTATTCCCCTGGCATTCTTCTTTGGTGCCGATGCTGTTGCCAGCCTGCTCAACATCATCCCCGATTTCGTTCAGACCGGCATGGATGTCGCCGCCGCCTTCTTGCCCGCACTCGGCTTTGCGATGCTGGCGCAGATGATTATGAACAAAACAGTGGCTCCGTTCTTCTTCGCTGGCTTCTTCCTCGTCGCCTACTTTGGCATTAGCACGACGGGCGTGGCGATCTTTGCCGCGATCATCGTCGTCGCGATGACGGTTTTGGGTGATAAGAAAAAAGCGGAGCAGCCCGCAGCGGCAACCGAGGATCCTGCGATTGGGAGTGGGTTCGATGAGTTTTAAGTTTGAGTCTTCTTACGACGGGCTGATTTCCCGCGCAGACCTTAAGAAGCTGTTCTGGCGCTCGATTCCCTATGAGCATTCCTGGAACTACGAGCGTATGGGCCATATCGGCTTTATGTGGGCCCTTATGCCGATCCTGCGCAAGCTGTATCCGCAGGATGCGGATTTTAAGGCCGCCCTTAAGCGCCATATGGAGCTCTATAACGTCACGCCGTACATCTCGACGCTTCCCATGTCCATCGCCGCTGCAATGGAGGAGGTCAACGCTACTGACGATAGCTTTGACACGAGCGCGATCTCTAATGTCAAGCTTGCTTTGATGGGGCCGCTGTCCGGCGTGGGCGATGCCTTCTACTGGGGCACGCTGCGAATTTTGGCAACGGGTGTCGGCACGTCGCTGGCGCTGCAGGGCTCTATTCTTGGCCCGATTTTGTTCTTGCTCGTGTTCAACGTTCCTCACTACATCATCCGTTACCTGCTGACGTTTGTGGGATATCGCTTTGGCTCGGACATGATCAGCAAGGTCCAGGAATCGGGCATTATGGACACGATCGTCAAGATGGCCTCTATCATGGGCGCCATGGTGATCGGTGCTATGACCATGGAGATGGTCACCGTGGACATTCCGCTCATGGTCGGCGCGGGCGATGGTGCTCAGACGTTGGCCGAGCTGCTCAACGGAATCTTCCCGGGCTTTGTCACGATGGGGCTGTTTGGAATCGTCTATCTCATGCTCAAGAAGAAGATGAATCCGCTGCTTATCATGCTCGTGATCCTGCTCGTGAGTATCGCCGGCGCGTTCTTTGGAGTGCTTGGTGTCCAGTAGAGTATCCGTCATAATGAGAACAATGTAAGAGGGGGCGTCGCGCACACTGTGCTGCGGCGCCCTTTTGCCGAAAGGTGGACAAGATGGAGTATCCGCAGCTTGCCGTCATGAATATCAGCCATCGTTATTTTGACCTTGAGGAATTCTTTTCTTCGGCAGCGGCCTCGGGCTACACGTGTTGCGAGCTTTGGACCGGGGCGATGCATCTGTATGTCGATTGCCATGGATACGATTCGCTCGAGCAGGTGCGAAAGCTGTCGCAGCGGTATGGGGTTCGGATTGTGGGGCTTTGTCCCGAACAGAACAACCCCAAGCCGTGGAATATCGCGGCGCGCGGGAATGAGGCGCGTGCCCGCACGCTCGCGTACTTTAAGAACGTTGTGGATATCGCGGCGGAACTTGGAGCCGAGCAGGTCATGGTCTCGAGCGGCTGGGCATTTTTGAACGAGCCAATCGAGGACGCGTGGGGTCGCAGCGCCTCGATGCTGCGTGCGATTGCCGAGCATGCGGGAGAGCGCGGCGTGCGACTGGTGCTTGAGGCCCTACAGCCGGTTGAGTCGATGATCGTGAACTCGGCGGCCGACACGAAGCGCATGATCGAGGCGGTTGATCATCCGGCACTTAAGGCGTGTCTGGATTTGGGCGCTATGGCGGTGGCGGGGGATACCATCGACGATTATATCGATCTGCTTGGCGGCTG
>URFE01000169.1:0-3027 GCA_900546965.1 uncultured Collinsella sp. | reverse complement strand
CGAGATCCTGAGATGTCTCGTGGGCTCGGAGATGTGTATAAGAGACAGGGCCAAGGCGTCCGAGCAGCAGGCTGATGTCGAAGCGCAAGTCGATTCCGGCGCCGAGGGCAATGACGCCGCTGCGGCCAATGCCGACGCCGCCGCAACCGATGGCGCCGCGCCCGCCGAGGCCGAAGACGGCGCTCGCCCCAATCGTCGCCAGCACAAGCGCAACGACGAGCGCAATGAGCGCAAGGACGAGCGCAACAACGACCGTCGCAACCGCCAGCGCGATCGCAAACAGCGCAACAAGGAGCGCAACGCCGCCCCCACCGAGCCCACGCTTTCGCGTGAGGAGCTCGCTGCCATGAAGGTCGCCGAACTGCGCGAGAAGGCCAAGGAGTTCGAGATCGAGACGACCGGCAAGAAGAAAGCCGAGCTCGTCGAGGAGATCTACGTCACCGCCGCGAAGGCCGAGGGCTTCCGCGACATCAAGGGCATCCTGCAGATTCGTCCGGACAGCTCCGGTATCATCCATGCCCACGGTTACATGAAGTCCAACGACGATGCCTTCGTCCCCGCCTACCTCATCCGCTCCGCGCGTCTGCGCACGGGCGACGTCATCGAGGGCTCGCTTCGTCCTTCGCGCGGCGGCGACAAGCGCGCCGGCCTCGCCAAAATCACGACCGTCAACGGTCTAGACCCCGAGCAGATTCGCAACCGCCCCAAGTTCGGTGACCTCACCCCGGTCTATCCCAACGAGCCGCTGCGCATGGAGCATGGCAAGGACTCCATTACCGGTCGCGCCATCGACATCGTGTCGCCGATCGGCAAGGGTCAGCGTGGCCTGATCGTGTCCCCGCCCAAGGCCGGCAAGACCACAATCCTCAAGAAGATCTGCCAGTCTATCTCGATTAACAACCCCGAGGTGCACCTCATCTGCCTGCTCGTCGACGAGCGCCCCGAAGAGGTTACCGATATGCAGCGTTCCATCAAGGGCGAGGTTGTGGCGTCGACCTTCGATATGCCCGCCGACAACCACACTCGTGTGGCAGAGCTCGTCATCGAGCGCGCAAAACGCATCGTGGAGCTGGGCGGCGATGTTGTGGTGGTGCTCGACTCCATCACGCGTCTTGCCCGCGCCTACAACTTGGCGGCGCCCGCCTCGGGTCGCATCCTTTCGGGCGGCGTCGATTCGGCGGCCCTGTATCCGCCCAAGCGCTTCCTGGGCGCAGCCCGTAATATCGAGAACGGTGGCTCGCTCACCATCCTGGCCTCTGCCCTCATCGACACCGGTTCCAAGATGGACGAGGTCATCTTTGAGGAGTTCAAGGGCACCGGCAACATGGAGCTTAAGCTCGACCGCGACCTGGCCGATCGCCGCATCTTCCCGGCTATCGACCCCGTTGCCTCCGGTACGCGTAACGAGGACCTGTTGGTCGACGAGCAGATGCGTCCGTTTGTCTTTGGTCTACGTCGCATTCTTGCCGGCATGAACAACACCGAGCGCGCGGCCGCATCGTTTATCAAGGGTCTTAAGGGCACCAACACCAACCAGGAGTTCCTGGTGCGTTCGGCCAAAAAGCACAGCGACTACGAGCAGACGTTCTAGGTTGTCATCCACACGCGGCGATAGTCATCAATGCAATAAAGGGTCGGGGCTTTGAGCCTCGGCCCTTTTCTATATCGCCGCTTCGCACTTATTTTTAACCATAAGACCGACGAGCAGCAGGTTTCCCGTTTCAATCCGACATCGTCGCTTGCAATCGACGGGGCGGTTTCGCATAATAGCTTTTAAGCTTCGCGACGGAAAACGCAGATGAAACGAACCATATACCGTTGCTTTGGGGCATAGCCCCGCTTCATCTTCTCTCGCGCAGCCAACTGAATGATGCGATTTGGGTGCTGGAAGATGGGGAGAGCTCATGGCTTCTTCTGATGCAACACAACGAGCAGTCCTTGCCGGACTTTCGTGCGGGATCGGCCTTGCCGCTCCCGTGGTTATGTATGCCGCGACGCTACCGTTTTCGTCGGTGAACGAGACGGTCGTGGCGGGTGCGGTTCCCTTCGCCGTGGGCGTGGTGGCGGGCGTGGGTATCTATGCCGCCTCGCTGGGTATCTCCGAGTACCATGCGCAGCGTGAAGAGCGTCTGTTCCAGCCCGATGCCATGGGCGGTGCCGCCAATCTCAATCAGCATCAAAGCGAGTTCAAGACCGCCTCGATTCCAGCTCAGCAGCAGGATGCGACTCCTTACGCTGCGGCTTCTGCTTCTCAGGCTCAGTCGGAGCAGTCTACCTCGGCATTCCTTTCCGGCCTGACTGGTGCGTTCCAGCGCCGTCATACCGATGATGGTGTCCCTACCATCGCTCGAGCCGCAGATGCCATGGACGAGGCCGAGGCTTGGTCCATGATCGACAGTATGCTCGACGACGATTCGCCGGTGAGCTGCGACCCTGCACACTCGCGCGACGTCTATCAAGTCGCCATCGACGAGCTCACCAACGGCGGGCAGACCGGCTCCTTCAATCGCGACGACATCGCCGCCGCGGCACGCGCCGTATCTGGCTCCCAGGCCGCCCCTGCGGGCAGCACGGCGGCTTTCGTGGCACTTGTCGCCAACGCGGCAGCCAATAACGCCTACAGTGCTACCTCGGCGGACGCGAACGCTTCTGCCGACAATTCGTACGTTGATGAAGCCATGACTGCGGACGAGGAGGCCGTTGCCGCCCGCCGTGCCGCCGAAAGCTCGCTGTGGGGCGCTCCTGCCCAGCAGCAGGCGGCTGAGGCTGCGCCGTACAATGCAAACCTCGCCAGCATGCCTATCATCTCCGGTGCCGCGGACATCGATCTCGATGACCTCGATGAGCCTGCAGCCATCACCGCATCGATTGATGCCCAAGATCGCATCGACACCGGCGACCTTCCGGATGCCTCGCTCGAGGTTGATGTTCCCATGGCCGATTACTCGGGCCACGAGGACATGTGGGCCGCCGCCACCGCTGTCTCTTATACACATCTGACGCTGCCGACGACTTAATAGGTGTAGA
>URFE01000168.1:0-3054 GCA_900546965.1 uncultured Collinsella sp. | reverse complement strand
TCTACACCTATTAAGTCGTCGGCAGCGTCAGATGTGTATAAGAGACAGGCTATGGCTTTTGGCGGCGCGACGCTTGCCGCCTGCCCGCTCTCGGCACTGGTGCTCTCGTTTGCCTTTTACGGGTTTTGCGGTTGGGCATGGGAGTCGACCGTATGCGCCATGCTCAACCACGGGCACTTTGCCAACAGCGGTTTTTTGCTGGGGCCGTGTTGTCCTATCTATGGTGTGGGCGGCATAGCCTGCTGGCTTTTGCTGCGCGGGATTCCGGATGCCTCGAGCCAGTTTGTCGCTGCAGCGCTCGTATGCAGCGTGATTGAGTACAGCGTAGGCGTGCTGTTGGAAAAAACAACGGGCGCTCGCTTTTGGGATTACTCGCACCTGCCGTTTAACTTGCACGGACGCATCTGTCTGTACTGGGCCTGCGCGTTTGGCTTGGGTGCGTTGTGCATTTGCCGTTTAGTGGAGCCGGCATTGCTGGGGCTGCTTGGCCATCTGCCGGTGCTGATTGTGCGGCTGTCCGCCTTTATCGTCGCGGTCGCGATGATGGTCGACGCGTTGTGCTCGTTGGCGAGCTGGCGGCGTCTGTCCGATCAGTTGGAGCGTGTGCGCGCCGACCTCGCCGATCGCATCAACGAGTCGCTTGCCGATGCCTCGGACTCAATGCTCGAACGTATTCCCGAATCGACGATTGACTCGGTGACACAGACGCACATCCGCAGCCGTGCCGTTAACGCGTGGCTGGCCGAGCTGGGTGACGCGACGCTCGATGCCCTGCGCGAGAAGGCTTCAATGCCGACGTTTATCGCGGATGGTGCTCGCGGCCTGGCACTTGCTGCCCGCCGCGTGGCCGATGCCGCGCCGAGCATGCCGCGTCCGTCGCTCAGCCGTCGCCTTGCCGGTAAGCGCATGAGCCGTCCGGTACCGAGCGTGTCACTCAGTCGTCGTGACCTGCGCTTTTTCAATGCCTTCCCGCGCCTGCGCATCAACCGCTACGAAGGTGTCATCCGAGCTACCGACCTCCGCGACCGAGCCCGCGAGCTGTTCCGCCGCTAGCCGGGACGGGCGCGCTCACGGCTTCCTTGCTCGCGTATTTCCCGTTCGTTTCGCGTCCGTTGCCGCGCCGTTTCCAAGATTGCGGCACCGTTTCCATTCGACAACGCAGCGTTTAACAACGCCGTATCTGGTCTACACCAGTTGCCCCTCGGCCGCATTATGGGCGCCGACAACGTCCATGCGACCAAGGGGGAGCGAATGTACGATACGGGATCGACAACGTTTATGCTCATCTGCACCATGCTCGTGTTTTTAATGACACCGGGTCTGGCGTTTTTCTATGGCGGCCTGTCCAGGCGCAAAAATGTCATCAACACTATGCTCATGTGCTTTGGCGCCATTGGTCTGGTTGGTGTGCTGTGGATTGTTGCCGGCTGGTCGCTGGCCTACGGCGGCGACGGCTCGAGCCCGTTTATTGGAGGCCTTGACCAGCTGCTGTGCCTGCCGGTGCTCAACCAGGTGCTGCAGGCGGCCGAGGGCAATGCCGCGGACGGTGCTGTCTACCCTCAGATCATCAACATCGCCTTCCAGATGGCGTTTGCCATGATCACCGCCGCTATCGTTACGGGCAGCCTAGCCGGCCGCGTTAAGTTTGGTGCCATGGCGGCCTTTCTGGGCATTTGGCTGCTCGTGGTCTATGCGCCGCTCGCCCACATGGTCTGGGGTGGCGAGGGCTCCTTTATCGGCGACATCATCGGCGCGCTCGACTTTGCCGGCGGCGACGTGGTGCACATTTCGTCCGGTCTCACGGGCTTGATCCTCTGCTTAATGCTCGGCCGTCGTCGCTGCTTTGGCATGGTGAGCTACCGTCCGCATAACGTGCCGTTTGTGGCGCTGGGCGCCGGCCTGCTTTGGTTTGGCTGGTTTGGCTTTAACGGCGGCAGCGAGTTTAAGGCCGACGCCGTGGCGGCGCTCGCCATCCTCAACACCGTGACGGCCAGCGCGGCGGGCATGGTCTCGTGGCTTGCCGTCGAGCGCGTGCACACCGGTCGCCCCACGCTGGTGGGTGCCAGCACCGGTCTGGTTGCGGGCCTTGTGGTGGTCACGCCGGGTGCGGGCTTTGTCGAGCCATGGGCAGCGCTGGTCATGGGCCTGATCGTATCGCCCGTCTGTTACCTGGCTATCAGCCATCTTAAGACCAAGTTTGGCTACGACGATGCGCTCGACGCGTTCGGTTGCCACGGTATCGGCGGCATCTTGGGCGGCGTGCTCACGGGCCTGTTCTGCGTGCCGGAGCTCTCGTGGACCGGTAAGGGCGGCCTGTTCTACACGGGCGACGCGTCGCTGCTCATCTCGCAGATCTTGGGCATTGTGGTGACGGTCGCTATTGTACTGGTGCTCGATTTGGTGATCGCCGCGGTGGTCAAGGCGCTGTTCCACGGCAGCCTGCGCGTGGACGAGGCCGACGAGGCGCTGGGCCTGGATGCGAGTCAGCACGGCGAGAGCGCATATCCTTCGTTCAGTGGTCTGGACTAGCGGTTTCAAACGTTCTGTCAGACCAACTCTTAAAGAGAGGAATTCACTATGAAGAAGATTACGGCGATCGTTCGTGCCGAGAAGCTTGAGGTTCTTAAAGATGCGCTGTTTGCTGCTGATGTTCGCGGTATGACTATCAACCAGGTGCAGGGCTGCGGCGCGCAGCATGGCTGGAAGGAATACGTGCGCGGCAACGAACTGCTCGTCAACACGATCCCTAAGGTGCAGTTCATCCTCATCTGCGCCGACGAGCATGTCGACGGCATTGTCGAAATTATCTGCAACGCCGCACGCACCGGAGCCGTCGGCGATGGCAAGATCTGGGTCGAGCCGGTCGAGGAAGTTATCCGCATCCGCACCGGCGAACACGGCCCCGCCGCGGTGTAGGACAATCTTTCGCCTGACGGGCGTGCCTCTCTTGGGGCGCGCCCGTTCTCGTCTACAATATCGTGCAGACGAAGGAGAGGCGTGCCCATGATCAAGATGTTTGCGAGTGACTTAGACGGAACGCTGCTGAACGCCCTG
>URFE01000167.1:0-3078 GCA_900546965.1 uncultured Collinsella sp. | reverse complement strand
CGGCATACGAGATCCTGAGATGTATCGTGGGCTCGGAGATGTGTATAAGAGACAGTCGCTGAGAAGATCAAGGCCGAATTTGATGCCATGGGAGGGCTGGTCTAATTTTGGCGGCATACGTTTCTGAATGAGGAGTCTGTGCAATGGCAGGCGAATCTTATGCAATTCCCCCCAAAGATCGTGCTGTTGAGGGAATTCTTTGGTATATCCAGCACCACCAGCTTGCCGGCGGCGATCGCCTGCCGGCTGAGCGCGTGCTGTGCGAAGAGATTGGCGTTTCGCGTACGGCGTTGCGCGCCGGTATCACGCGGCTCATCTCGTGTGGAACGCTCGAGAGCCGTCGCGGATCGGGTACGTATGTGTGTCCTCCCAAGCCGCTGAATATCTTCCAGGAAACGTATAACTTTTCCGATGCTGTGCGGACTGCCGGCCTGCACCCCTCTTCTCGTCTGGTTTCCACCGGGACCATCGAGGCGGATGAGGCGCTTGCCGACAAGCTTGGGGTGGCTGTGGGCGCTCCTTTACTCCGCATGCAGCGCATTCGACTTATAGAGGGCGAGCCGGCGTCAATCGAGACCGCTCACGTTAACCTGTCCCTGTGCCCCGCGCTTCCCGAGCACGATTTTGAGTGTGAGAGCCTTTACGATGTCTTGCTCAAAGAAGGTGGCGTGCGTGTTGAGCATGGACGTGAGCATATCTCCATCTCGCGTTTGAACGCCGAAGAGGCCGAGCTGCTCCAGCAAGAAGAGGGAACGCCGGTGTTCTATGAGAGCTCGATCGAATTTGATAAGGACATGCGTTTTGTGGAGCATTGCAAATCGGTGATTTTGCCCACAAAGTTCCGCTTTGCCGATAACGGCGAAGAGAACGGCATGAGGAGCGTGGCGGGTGAACAATGGCTGAAACAGTAGATGCCACCCCGGTTTATATGCGCATTCGACGCCGCATCGAGGAGCGTATCGAGCGCGGTATATATCCCACGGGTTCCATGATTCCGTCCGAAAAAGACTTCGCCGAGGAATTTGGTACGACACGCTTGACCATCCGAAGCGCTGTCGATGAGCTGGTTCGGCGCGGGCAGATTCGCCGTGTTCGGGGAAAAGGTGCCTTTGTGGCGCAGAAAGTACCTGCTTTTTTTGAACGCACGGTCGGTTTCCGTGAATCGGTCCGTGCTTCGGGCGGCGAGCCGTCCGTCCGTATTCTCGCGCGTTCCAAGCGTTATGCGGGGCCATATTACGCCGACCTGTTTGGCATCGCCGAGGACGACCTGCTCTATTCCGTTCGACGCCTGAACTGCATAAACGGTAGCCCCGTATCGATTGAGACGGCGCTGATTCCCTGCCTGCTGTTCCCAACCATCGAAGATATTGACGTGTCGGTCTTCAGTTTGTACGAGACCTATGAGATGCTGGGCCGAAAGCCAGTCATGGCACAGGAAAAGCTCGATATCGAAGCGCTGGGCGCACGAGATGCTGGCCTCCTTGGACTGGAACAGGGCGATCTTGTTTTGCTTTTGGAATGCGTGAGCTATGACGCGAGCGGTCAGGCTATCGAGTATGTAAAGTCCTTCAATCGTGGCGATACGGGCGGCTACACCTATACGTACTAGCTGGTATTTTGTGAATAACGGCTGGGAAACTAACCAGTTTTGATCGTTGGGTCAGCTGTATATACAACCTTACAGGGCTCAAAATCGACCGTTCGCCGATGGGGATAAATTAATCGACAAAGAGGTATCAAAAAGCCGTAACCTGTAACTGTGATTGGTATCAAATACTAATGATTTGTTACGAGGTGAGACGATGAAGATGCTCGATTACGTTCAGCTTGCCCATGTGCGTATGGGGGAGAACCTCGAGCGTTCGTCTGAGCTGGTAGCGCAGCTCGTTGATATTTTCCAGTCCGGTTCTTTTGACGCGCTGCGCATCGTTGCTTCGGGTTCGTCGCGCCATGCTGCGGATTGCGCCCGCGATTACCTGCAAGATGCGCTGCAGATGCAGGTGTCCGTTGTGACGCCCGAGGCCTTCGTCGATTTTGAACACGCCTATCCACAGCATGCGCTTAACATTGCCGTCTCGCAGAGTGGCTATTCGACCAATACGATTGCGGCGCTCGATTACATGCGCGCACACGATATGGCTGCAGTTGCGCTCACGGCAAACGTCGAGGCACCCATCAAGGAACACGCTGACATCGTTCTTGACTACGGTGTGGGCGTCGAGTCGGTGGACTTTGTAACTCTGGGCGTCGAGGTTCTCGTTGAGTATCTGGTGCTCTTTGGTATTTACGGCGGTCAGGCGCGCGGAACGGTTGACGCCAAAGGCGTTGCCCAGCGTCTTGACGACCTGCGCGAGGCTATCCAGGCCAATGCCGTGATGTGCAAGACCGCCGAGGCATATGTCCAAGACCACATGCTCGAGCTTTCTGAGCACATGCCCGCCATGGTCGTCGGCAACGGCCCCAACTACGGTGTTGCCGAGGAGGCAGCGCTCAAGCTGAGCGAGACCATCAAGATTCCTGCCATGCATCACGAAGGCGAGGAGTTCGTCCACGGTCCCGAGATGCAGATCGTTCCGGGCTATCTGGTGTTTATTGTCGACGATCCGCAGGGGTCGGAGCGTCTTGCGAATATCGCCGATGCGCTATCGAACGTTACGACAAAAACGGTGCTGCTCACGGCCCATCCCAAGGGTGGGGCTCACGAGGTTGTGGTGCCTCAGGTGGCTCCGCTGCTCAGCGCAATTCCCAATCTCGTGTTCTTCCAGACGATTGCGGCAATAATCGCCGAGCGTCTGAAGTCATGGGACGTTCACCCGTATCTCGATGCTGTCTCCAAGCAAATGGAGGTCAAGGCAGAGGGCTACGAAGAGTCAGTCAATGCGCTTAAGGCCAAAGCGGCTGAGTGTTACGGAATGTAAGCGGGTTTTGATGCCCGTTGGCATGGGGGATGTGGAAACAACCCCAGAAAGGAGAGACAAATGAAGGAAACCGAGAAGATCGAGATCATGCATTTCGACCAGGAGGGCTATCTCGAGGACGGCAAGGCGCTCTACGAGACCGGCAAGAAGATGACCGCGC
>URFE01000166.1:0-3088 GCA_900546965.1 uncultured Collinsella sp. | reverse complement strand
TCGGCAGCGTCAGATGTGTATAAGAGACAGGCGTCCACCAGTTCAAGAAGCGTGCCGAGGGCTTTGCCGGTATGCTCCATTGGATCTGGTGCCACCTGAGCGTCTTCTGCCTGTGGAGCGGCGCGAAGATCCGCAAGTTTCAGGAGGACTACGAGGACGGCGACCTATGGATCTTCTTCGCCTTCAGCCTGCTCTTCGTCGTGGTCGTCTGTGTGGGCCTGTGGACGATGGCCGAGGTGACGACCCTCATCGCCGAGGGCAACTCGTGGTTCAAGAGCACCTACTACTCCATCAAGAATATGATCTGACGACATAGCCACGGTCATGGAGATACCCACCACGGAGGCAATAAACGGCCTCCGTTTTCGTTATATTAGCATGATGAAGAAGACACTTACAGCATGGGTGCTCGCCGCGCTCTGCCTCGTCTCCTGCGGTGTGGACAAAAACATCCGCAAGGGCGAGAAATTTCTGCAGTTGGGCGAGTACTATGACGCGGCGGCCCAGTTTAAGACCGCATACCAGCGCACTCCGCCCAAGGATCGCGACAAGCGCGGACAGTTGTCGGCCAAGATGGCACATTGCTACGACCGCATCAACTCCTCCGAGCGTGCCGTCGCCGCCCTGCGCAACGTCATCCGCTACCACCAGGACGACGGCGAGACCCACCTGATGCTGGCTCGCAACCTCATGAAGTCGGGACGCTACGCCGAGGCTGAGACGGAGTTTCGCGCCGCCCTCGACTCCATGCCCGACCACCCGCTGGCCACACAGGGCCTCAAGGCCGCCCAGAACGCCCCGCGCATCAAGGAGCTCGGATCCAAATATACGGTGAAGCGGATGGAGATCTTCAACTCCCGCCGTGCCGACTACTCGCCGATGCTCTTCGGCGACGAGTTTGACCAGCTCTTTTTCTCTTCCACGCGCAACGAGGCGCAGGGCGACGAGCTGAGCGGCATCACGGGCACTAAGAACGCCGACATCTTCGTCAGCGAGAAGGACGAGAAGGGACGGTGGCAACGCCCCCGCACCATCGACTCGGGCCTCAACTCCGACTTCGACGAGGCCACGCCCGCCTTCAGCGTCGATGGTCGCGAGATGTATCTCACGCAGTGTCCCTCCGATCCCTCCTATCCCCGCTACGCCCAGATCGCCGTCAGCAAGCGCTCCGACGCAGCCTGGGGCAAGCCAACGAAACTGGAGATCAGCCGCGACACGCTCTCCAGCTTTGCCCATCCCGCCATCTCGCCCGACGGCAACTGGCTCTACTTCGTCAGCGACATGCCCGGAGGCAAGGGTGGCCTCGACATCTGGCGCGTGCGCATCACGGGAGGCGGCCTCGGCGGCGTGGAGAATCTCGGCGAGCCCATCAACACCCCGGGCGACGAGATGTTTCCCACCTTCCGCCCCAACGGCGACCTCTACTTCTCCTCCAACGGCCACCCTGGACTGGGAGGCCTCGACCTCTTCATCGCCAAGGTGGGCAAGGACCGCCGCTACCACCTGGAGCATCCCGGCTATCCGCTCAACTCCCAGGGCGACGACTTCGGCATGACCTTCGAGGGCCCGCACAACAGGGGCTTCTTCTCCTCCAACCGTGGCGACGGCCGCGGATGGGACCATATCTATAGTTTCGAGTTGCCCGAGGTGGTCCAGACCGTCAAGGGATGGGTCTATGAGATGGACGGCTACGAGCTGCCCGCCGCCGAGGTATTCATGGTCGGCGACGACGGCACCAACCTGAAACTCTCCGTCAAGGGCGACGGCTCCTTTGAGCAGGTCGTCGATCCGGGCGTCAACTACATCATGCTCGCCACCTGCAAGGGCTATCTCAACCACCGCGTGGAGCTCCACGTCGATTCCGTCGATCAGTCGGAGGAATACACCCTGCAGTTTCCGCTGCCCTCCATCCGCGTGCCGGTGCTCATAGACAACATCTTCTACGACTTCGACAAGGCCACGCTGCGCCCCGAGTCGAAGACGGCGCTCGACGACCTCGTGAAGTTGCTCAACGAGAATCCCAACGTCACCATCGAGCTCTCCGCTCACACCGACTACAAGGGTCGCGCCGAGTACAACAAGCGCCTCTCGCAGCGCCGCGCCGAGTCGGTAGTGGCGTATCTGACCGAGCATGGCATCGCCCGCGACCGACTCACTCCCGTGGGCTATGGCAAGGAGAAGCCGAAGACCGTCCGCAAGAAGATGCTGGAGCGCTACCCGTGGCTCAAGGAGGGCGACGTGCTCACCGAGGAGTTTATCAAGAAACTCGACAAGGACAAGCAGGAGATCTGCAACCAGATCAACCGCCGCACCGAGTTTATCGTCCTGCGCACCACCTACGGCATGTTTGACGAGAAGGGCAACCTCAAGACCATGCCGACGCCGAAGCGCGACGAGACGGGTGACGACGACGACCTCATACTCATAGAATAACGACGCATGACACTTCCCGAGGAGTTTACCACCTACACGCGCGCCCTGATGGGCGAGGAGCGGTTTGCCCGCTTCCTTGGCGCGCTCGACGAGCCCGCTCCCGTGTCCATACGGGTCAATCCCTTCAAGGCCGAGGCCACACCCGAGACCGGGGCAGACCGCGTGGCCTGGTGTCGTGGCGGCTACTATCTCGACAGCCGCCCAGCCTTCACCTTCGACCCCCTGCTCCACGCCGGAGCCTACTATGTGCAGGAGGCCTCGTCGATGTTCATCGACCACGTCGTCCGCCAGTTTGTCCACGCGCCCGTCACGGCCCTCGACCTCTGTGCGGCCCCGGGCGGCAAGACGACGTGTCTGCGTGCCGCCCTGCCCGAGGGGAGCCGTCTCTACAGCAACGAGCCCCATCCGAAGCGGGCGCAGATCCTGGCCGAGAACGTCGTGAAGTTTGGCCACCCCGAAGTCGTCGTGACCAACAACTACGCCATCGACTACCAGCGCGCCGGCCTCCGCTTCGGCCTCATCCTCGCCGACATGCCTTGCTCCGGCGAGGGCATGTTTCGCAAGGACCCCGAGAGCATCGGCGAGTGGAGCCCGGCCAACGTGGAGAAGCTGTCTCTTATACACATCTGACGCTGCCGACGACTTAATAGGTGTA
>URFE01000165.1:0-3164 GCA_900546965.1 uncultured Collinsella sp. | reverse complement strand
ATACGAGTTCCTGAGATGTCTCGTGGGCTCGGAGATGTGTATAAGAGACAGTCTTTCAAATGTTCGGCAACAGCGTCACCGACAGCCACCACATCATCTTTCGCACCCGTAGCCACACCGATACCGATGGCCCGTTTGCCATCCACACGCATCAGGTTGGAAGGCGGGTCCATATAGCCTCGTTCGATGGTTGCGATATCACCCAGGCGTACTTCGCCTCCACCCTTTGTCACGATCAGCTGGTCGCGTATATCCTCTATACTTTTATAAGTACCTTCGGCACGTACACGAAGCTGCCGCCCGACCACACCGCGCCGTGGAGCGCCGCGAACTTATGGTCGGTCGGGGGGATGAGAGTCATGAACTTGTCGTGGATGAGCTCTTCCCACTTCGGGTCGTGCAGCGCCTCCTCGATGCCCGAGTACACGATGCCCATGCGCGACGCGGTGTCCTGCATGTTGTGATACACGAGCTCGGAGTCGTACTGCGCGCCGACGCCAGCCAGGTAGCTGCGCTCGGCCTCGGGGATGCCCAAGCGCTCAAAGGTGCTCTTGATGTCGTCGGGCACCGACTCCCAGTCGTGCTTTTGGTCGGTGTTGGGTTTGACGTAGGTGACGATGTTGTTCATGTCCAGGCCCTCGATGGAGGGGCCCCATGTCGGATCCGGGAAACGGTTGAAGATCTCGAGGGACTTGAGGCGCAGGTCGAGCATCCACTGCGGCTCGTCCTTCTTGGCGCTGATCTCGCGCACGATGTCGGGCGTGATGCCGGCGTCGAGGCGCTCGAATCCCTCCTCGCCATAGGTGAAGTCGTAGAGGCTGCGGTCGATGTCCGCGACCTCGGTGCGGTTCTTGGTCATTGCGTCGCCCCTTTACGCCTGCTGCTCGGCAACGGCGGACTCGGCCTGGGCGCGCTGCTCGGCGGCCTCGCGCTCGAAGGTCTCAAAACCGTTCTTGTCGATCCAGGGGATCAGCGAAGCGTCGTCCTCGCGCACGATGTGGCCCTTGACCATAACGTGGACGCGGTCGACATCCAGGTGCTCCAGGATGCGCGTGTTGTGCGTGATGATGAGCATGGAGCCGTCGCAGCTCTTGCGGTAGGCGTCCATGCCGTGGCTGACGGTGGAAAGCGCGTCGACGTCCAGGCCCGAGTCGGTCTCATCCAGGATGGCGAGCTTGGGCTGCAGCAGCAGAAGCTGGAGCATCTCGACCTTCTTTTTCTCGCCGCCCGAGAAGCCCACGCCCAGCTCACGGTTGAGGTAGGCGGTATCCATGTTGAGTTCGGCCGCGAGCTCCTTGACGCGACGGCGGAACTCCTTGCCCTTCATCTCCAGGCCGGGGCGGCCGGCGATGCTGGCGCGCAAAAAGCTTGACAGCGGCACGCCCGGGATCTCGACCGGTGCCTGGAAGCTCAGGAACAGGCCGGCGCGCGAGCGCTTGTCGGTGGTGAGCTCGGTGATGTCCTGGCCGTCAAAGACGATGCGGCCGTCGTTGACGGTATAGACGGAGTCGCCCATGACCAGGTGGCCGAGGGTGGACTTGCCGGCGCCGTTGGGGCCCATCAGCACGTGGGTCTCACCGGCGGCGACGTTGAGGTTGACATTGTGGAGGATGGTCTTCTCGTCCACGGAGGCGGTGAGACCATCGATGGAAAGCAGCGGATTTGCGCTCATGCTGTCCCTCTCTGTATATGGTGTACTCATAGGTGTACTAAACCCTAGGAATCTTCTCGGAATAAAGTTACTATGGGTTCGGCGTTAGTCAAGGGAAAACCCGACTAATCCACTCGACTTTTCAGATGTGGGACATAATAATCTGGTTTGTTTGCCCCACGTGCATAAGATTTGGGACAAAAGCTCCTTGTTTATGTCCCAGCAACGATGGAAGGGTAGGTATGCTCATTTCTTCCAAGGGCCGCTATGCCCTCCGGCTGATGATCTATATCGCGGCGCTGGGCGACGCCGAGGGCAAGATTGCCTTGCGCGAGGTTGCCGACCGTGAGCATATCTCACAAAAGTATTTGGAGCAGCTGGTTCGTCCGCTTATGAAGGCGGGCCTGCTTAAGAGCGTGCGCGGCAAGGGCGGCGGCTACATGATGGCCAAGGATCCAGCCGAGGTGCGTGCCGGCGACATCCTGCGCGCCGTCGAGGGCAGCACGGCGCCCGTGGCGTGCGACGGCATCGACAACAGCTGCACCCGCAGCGATTTGTGCTCGACCGTCAAGTTCTGGCGCGGCCTGGACGACGTGATCGAAAAGTACGTCGACGGCGTGACGTTGGCCGACCTGGCCGCCGTCCCCGAAATCAACTTTGACATTAAGCTGTAGGGGTGCAAATGGCATCTCTCGACAAGGTGTACAAGCAAATCGAAGTTTTTGCTCGGGAATGTGACGCCGAGAAGGTCGTGTTGTTTGGTTCTCGTGCTCGAGGCGACAACTTGCCCAAGAGCGATATTGACATCGCCGTAGCAGGTTGCCGGGATTTCGGCCGTTTCTCATATTTGATCGAGGAACATCTTGATACTCTTTTAGATGTAGATGTCGTCAATCTCGACGAGTCCCTATCGCAGCAATTGCTCGATGAGATTGCCAAGGATGGTGTGATTCTGTATGAAAAAATATGAGAACTTTGTTAGCGCCTTGGCGAATCTTGAGGATGCGCCCAATCAGGATCTCAACAATGATTTTGTTCAGAGTGGATTGATTAATAAGTTCAATCTTCAATTTGAACTGAGCTGGAAGCTCCTTAAGCGTCTGCTCGAGTATGAGGGCGCCACGCTTGCCGCGTCGGGGTCTCCTCGTGCCATCTTGAAGGAGTCCTACCGATTCTACGACTTTATTGATGAGGCAGCCTGGCTAGATATGCTCAGAGACCGTAACACGAACGTCCATATCTATGACAACAAGCTCGCTCAAGATTTGATTCAGCGCATCTTGAACGTCTATATCCCTGCTTTCTGCCAGTTGAGGGACGGGCTGATGGAGCGTTACGGCGAGCTTCTGTTGGCGCCCGACGACCAGTTTGTTTAATTCCTTAAGATTTCGCGGAGGGTTGTTGCCGTTTGCCGAGTTGTTGTTGTGCAACAACGGGCGAGCTGCAATACTTAATTTTAGGCTCTGTTAGACCAGGATTGACATTCCGCCCCATCATCTTCTTGCGATTGCAC
>URFE01000164.1:0-3308 GCA_900546965.1 uncultured Collinsella sp. | reverse complement strand
ATCTACACCTATTAAGTCGTCGGCAGCGTCAGATGTGTATAAGAGACAGGCGCCATACAATATCGCCCGGCTCGGCGGCATGTCCGCAGCGGCGCTCGATATAGCCCGCGTAGTCGCCGTCCGCGATAAAGCAGATATCCTCGCTCTCGGCTTTCTGGGCGTTGATAAAGCCCTGCTCGGCGGCAATGCGGCGCACGTCGCGCTCTTTGTCCAGCCCGGCCAGCGGAAAGATCGTGCGTGCCAGGCGCTCTTGCGTGAGCGAATACAAAAAGTAGCTCTGGTCCTTCTTGGGGTCCTCGCCGCGGTGCAGCTGCCAGGTGCCGTCGGACGCCTGGCTCGTTTTGGCGTAGTGGCCTGTGGCGATGTGGTCGCAGCCCATATCGAGTGCCGCATCGAGCAGCGCGCCAAACTTAATATGGCGGTTGCAGATGATGCATGGGTTGGGCGTCAGCCCCTCCTGATAGGCAGTCACGAAGCGCTCGATAACGTTGCGGTCGAAGGTCTGCTGCAGGTCGAGCGCGTGGTGGGGTATCCCCAGGCGCTCGGCGACGGCCTTTGCATCGGCGATGTCGCGGTCGACTTTGCTCATGCCCGTGATTGGATCGGGCGCGGGACAGGTGAGGCGCATGGTGGCGCCGACGCATTCGTAGCCCTGGCTTTTGAGCAGGTACGCAGTCACGCTGGAATCGACGCCGCCGCTCATGGCGACGAGCACGCGCTTGTTGTGCATGGGGAGGTTCTCCTTGGTGGCATGTGGCCAAAAAAGAAAAGCGGCGCGGGAGGCTGGTTCCGCGCCGCAGACATTGTAGCAAGTTCGGACGACTCGTGGGACGCCCCGATGGGATGGGCTCAGACTGCCGGGAGAGAGAGGAGACCGGTTCGTTCTGGGCTCAACCTATGGGCGACAGGCCTTAGTCCTGGAAGAGCGCCGTGGACAGGTAGCGCTCACCGGTATCGGCGAGCAGCGCCACGATGGTCTTGCCCTCGTTCTCGGGGCGCTTGGCCAGCTGCAGTGCGGCCCACACGGCGGCGCCGGACGAAATGCCCACGAGCACGCCCTCCTTGTGGCCCACGGAGCGGCCGGTGGCAAAGGCGTCGTCGTTCTCGACGGGGATGATCTCGTCGTAGACCTGGGTGTCGAGGACGTCGGGCACAAAGCCGGCGCCGATACCCTGGATCTTGTGCGGGCCGGCCTGGCCCTTGGAGAGCACCGGGGAGGTGGCGGGCTCGACGGCGACGACCTGAATCTCGGGGTTTTGTTCCTTGAGGAACTCGCCCACGCCGGTCACGGTGCCGCCGGTGCCGACGCCGGCGACGAAGATGTCGACCTCGCCGTCGGTGTCATCCCAGATCTCGGGGCCGGTCGTGGCCTTGTGGATGGCGGGGTTGGCGGGGTTTACAAACTGGCCGGCGATAATGCTGTTGGGCGTCTCCTTCTGCAGCTCCTCGGCCTTGGCGATGGCGCCCTTCATGCCCTTGGAGCCGTCGGTGAGCACGAGCTGTGCGCCGTATGCCTGCATAAGCTTACGACGCTCGACGGACATGGTCTCGGGCATGGTGATGATCACCTTGTAGCCGCGAGCCGCCGCCACCGAGGCGATGCCGACGCCGGTGTTGCCGCTCGTGGGCTCGATGATGGTGTAGTCGCCGCCGCGCACGAGCTTGCCGGCCTTCTCGGCCTCGTCGATCATGTTCTTGGCGACGCGGTCTTTGACGGACCCGGCGGGGTTGAAGTATTCCAGCTTGACGAGCACGCGGGCCTTGAGGTCCTCATCGGCCTCAAAGTGAGTGAGCTCCAGAAGCGGGGTGTGGCCGATAAGCTGATCGATGGACGTGTAAACATTGCTCATGGTGAACCTCCAAAGTGTTCAAATGACTGGATACCGTGTGGTTTCACGGTGTGTGTAGCAGCAAACCCATAAACCTTATGGGTTGTTCTTTTTGCTGTTGGTAAGCATAGTAGACAGTAAAGCCTAGTAACGCAATAGGAAATAGATGATTATTGCGAGTCGATTAACCAGCTTGACGGGAATAGGTATTTTCAAAACCAATTTATCGGCTAGAATTTCTACGAATTAAAAGACCGAAAGGCAGCAATATATATGTTGGTTTCCACAAAGGGCAGATATGCCCTGCGCGTTATGGTCGACCTGGCCGAGCACCAGGCGGCGGGCCGTATTCCCCTCAAAGAGATCGCCGCGCGTCAGGGGATTTCGGAGAAATATCTGGAGAACATTTTGGCTACGCTCGTGCGCGCCAATATGCTCTCGGGCATGCGCGGCAAGGGCGGCGGCTATGTGCTCACGCGCCCGCCCGAGCAGTACACGGTGGGCGAGATCTTGCGCCTGACCGAGGGCAGCCTGGCGCCGGTCGCATGCCTGGACGGCGACTGCAAGGGCTGTTCGCGTTCGGATGAGTGCCCCACACTCGACGTGTGGAAGAACCTGGACAAGCTCATCAACGACTACCTCGACGGCGTGACGCTCGATGCGCTCGTCGCCCCTAACGAGGGCTACGACTACGTAATCTAGCCCCACCTTCCATTTGGGGGCGGGGTAGAAATGGTAGATTTTCTTGCCCTCTGAGGCTTGGCAAATGACAAGGCCGCCCATCGTTGCGATGGACGGCCTTCGTTTTGGCGTGTTGTGGCGGTCCGTATCCGGTCGCTTTAGCTCCTGGCGACGCTGTCGAGAACGCTGCGCATGATGGATACCAGGATGCTGCCCATAAAGGCCGATCCAAAGCCGGCAATGGAGATACCCGCGCCCAGCAGATTGACCGACAGGTAGCTGGCCAGCTCGAGCATAAAGCTGTTGACTACGAGCTGAAAAATACCAAGCGTGATAATAGTGAGCGGCAGCGAGATGACCGTCAGGAACGGCTTGACGAGCGAGTCGACAATGTTGAGGAACAGTCCCACGAAGGCAAAGCAGGCCCAGGCGTCGGCCATGCCGAAGGGCTGAATGCCGGGGACGAGAAACGTTGCGATCGCGATGGCGATTGAGGTCAAAAGCCAGTTGAGCAAAAAGCGCATGGTGGGAATCCTTTCTTGCGCATGGCGTGGTGAGGGGGCGTGAGGGGCACATACCTTTGCAACTCGGATAGATGCGCGGGCTCGGCCCTGTTCGGCCGCCCATTGTCTCAGATATTCGTGGAGCTTGCGTGCGCATTCGGTTTCAAAACGGCGTTCGTCCTAGAAAATGTGCCGCTGGCAGAGAGTCTTGTCGCTTTAGTTTGGTGGTGTGCTAAACTGCTACGGGCAAAAGCCACAGGCGTTGCCCTATTGCATAGAACGGGCGAACGATGCC
>URFE01000163.1:0-3319 GCA_900546965.1 uncultured Collinsella sp. | reverse complement strand
GTCTCGTGGGCTCGGAGATGTGTATAAGAGACAGTCTTTAAGCTGCTGTCGCACGTTGGCTATCGACCAGATTTTTCGGCCTGTGTGCTGTGCGTGGGCTCGGAGATGTGTATAAGAGACAGCCAGGCGGGCGGTCTCATGTGCGGGTCGTGCGCTTCGAGCGTTCCGGGTGCCGAGCTGGTGTCGACCGGTGAGGTCGCGTGGCTGCGCGCCCTCATGTCCATGACCTTCGATGCGCTCATGGCCGAGAGGGTCGACCCCCATACCGCAGCCTTTTTGTTGGGGCTTTCGCATGTTTGGGCTGCGACGCACACCGATCAGCGCCTCCGTGCGATGGAATTCATGTTGGGTCGGTGATGATGCGCAGGCGCGGGCTGCTTGTGGTAACATACCGACCTGTTGGTACCTCGACCTTGGTTGCTCGCTCCACCGGCGGCTTCCCAGTCCGAGGCGAATCGAGTCGCCCGAGGGCGACGTAAAACGAAAGGTGAAACAATGACTGTTTCCAAAGAGCGCAAGGCGGAGCTGACTGCCCAGTTCGGTAACACCCCGGTCGACACCGGCAACCCCAAGGTTCAGGTCGCCATCCTGTCCGAGCGCATCAAGGAGCTGACCGAGCACATGAAGTCCCACCAGAAGGACTTCCACACCCGTCGTGGCCTGCTCATGCTCGTCGGTCGTCGTCGTCGTCTTCTCTCCTACATCAAGAAGAACGACATCGTCGAGTACCGTGAGCTCATCAAGGCTCTGGGCATCCGCGACAACATCCAGTAGGATTTGTACATGCTAAGAGCGTCCTGCATGCGGGACGCTCTTTTTGTGTAAGGGCGTGAACAATCACGCTCTGAAGCGTGGCGGGGGCAGGGGGCCCGCGTCACATGAGAAGCCCGCAGGCAAGGGGCCTGTGGGGTAAAGGAGAACAATGACACTCGTATCCAAGACCTTTGAGCTGTACGGCAAGACCTACACCTTTGAGTCCGGCGAGCTTGCCAAGCAGGCCACTGGCGCCTGTCTGGTCAAGCAGGGCGACACCACGATGCTCGATACCGTGGTCGTCTCCAAGGAGCGCAAGAACTATGACTTCTTCCCGCTGACCGTCGACTTCAACGAGAAGATGTACGCTGCCGACCGCATCCCGGGTGGCTACCTCAAGCGTGAGGGCCGTCCCAGCGAGAAGGCCACGCTCACCGCGCGCATGATCGACCGTCCGATTCGCCCGAGCTTCCCGGACGGCTTCCGCAACGAGGTACACATTGTCGCTACCTCGCTCGTCGCCGACCAGGTCAACCCCTTCGACGTCATCAACGTCATGGGTGCCTCCCTGGCCATGACGCTCGGCGGCGTGCCCTTCGAGGGCCCGCTTGCCTGCGTGCGCATCGGCCGTAACGTGGAGACCGGCGAGTTTATCGTCAACCCCACCTACGAGGAGCGCGAGAACTCCGATCTGGACCTGGAGCTGGGCGGATCCGCCGACTTCATCTCGATGGTCGAGGCCGCCGCCGAGGAGATCTCCGAGGACGACATGCTCGCCGCTATGAAGTTTGGCCAGGAGGCCCTTGCTGCTTTCTGCCAGGCTCAGGACGAGTTCGTCGCCGAGTGGGAGCAGATTAACGGCCCCATCGTCAAGAAGGAGTACCCGCTCGACCAGCCCGTCGAGGAGGTCCAGGAGCGCATCTTCGCCCACTACGACGAGATGGCTGCCGCCCTTCGCGACGCCGACAAGCTCTCCCGTATCGGTAAGGTCGAGGCTCTGAAGGAGTCCATCCGCGCCGAGTTCACCGAGGAGGAGCAGGCCGCTTGGGAGCGCGAGATCCCCGTGGCGCTCAAGAAGCTCGAGAAGAAGGCCATGCGCACCATGGTCGTCGAGACCGGCGAGCGCGTCGACGGCCGTGCCGCCGACGAGATCCGTCCCATCATGGTGAAGGACAACTACCTGCCGCTCGTTCACGGCTCTGGTCTGTTCCAGCGTGGCCAGACCCAGGTGCTTTCCGTCCTGTCGCTCGGTATGCTCAACGAGGGCCAGCGTCTGGATACCATCGAGCCCACCGAGGGCAAGCGCTACATGCACCACTACAACTTCCCGCCTTTCTGCACCGGCGAGACCGGCCGCATGGGTAGCCCCAAGCGCCGCGAGATCGGCCATGGCAATCTGGCCGAGCGCGCTCTGCTTCCGGTGCTTCCCGACGAGAACGAGTTCCCCTACGCCATCCGCGTCGTCTCCGAGGTCATGGAGTCCAACGGCTCCTCTTCGATGGCTTCGACCTGCGGCTCCACGCTCGCCCTTATGGACGGCGGCGTGCCCATTAAGCGCCCGGTCTCCGGTATCGCCATGGGCCTGATCCAGGAGGAGGGCAAGACCGTGGTCCTGTCCGACATCCAGGGTCTCGAGGACTTCCTGGGCGACATGGACTTTAAGGTCACCGGCACCACCGAGGGCATCACCGCCCTGCAGATGGACAACAAGTCCACCGGCCTCACCTTCGACATCCTGGCCCGCGCTCTGCAGCAGGCCAAGGAGGGTCGCGCCTTCATCCTGCAGAAGATGCTCGATGTGATCCCCGAGCCGCGCCGCACCACGCGCAGCACCGCTCCGCGTATCGTCTCCATCCAGGTTCCGACTGACAAGATCCGCGACGTCATCGGTTCCGGCGGTAAGGTTATCCGCGGCATCCAGGACGAGACCGGCGCCTCGGTCGACATCCAGGAGGATGGTACCGTCTTTGTCGGCGGCACCGGCGAGTCCGTCGATCAGGCTGTCGAGCGCATCAAGCTCATCATCAAGGTTCCCGAGCCGGGCGAGGAGTACACCGGTCGCGTGGTCTCCATCCAGCCCTTCGGCGCCTTCGTCAACCTGCTGCCCGGCAAGGACGGCCTGCTGCACATCTCCCGCGTCGCCAAGGGCCGTGTGGAGAAGGTCGAGGACGTCCTCAACGTCGGCGACGAGGTCAAGGTCGTCGTCATCGAGGTCGACGATCGCGGCAAGATCTCGCTCGATCGTCTTGACAAGCCCGAGGCCCCGGCTCGCGCCGAGGGTGCCTCCGAGGGCGACGGCGAGCACTTCCAGCGGCGTGAGCGTCCGCGTCGCGAGCGCTCCGAGCGCAGCGACCGTCCGCGCCGTCCCGGCGACAACGGAGGCCGCAAGCCCCGCCGTCACCACGACGCCGAGTAACAGCCGTACATAATCAGCTCAACAAGGGCGACTCCGGACAGGGGTCGCCCTTTTGCTTGCGCCCGGGAGGGCCGCATATGAAGTTTCCTGCTCTACAGTCCTGCGCAAGACGGAAAGCACATTAAGTGCTTTCCTTTGCGTGCGGAACTC
>URFE01000162.1:0-3335 GCA_900546965.1 uncultured Collinsella sp. | reverse complement strand
GTCAAGCACTAAGTACCTGACCTGCAAACTTCTGGTCGGGACGACTGGATTCGAACCAGCGACCCCTTGACCCCCAGTCAAGTGCGCTACCAAGCTGCGCCACGTCCCGAAGCTTTTGTCTGTTGCTCTGCTCTCGCTCGCAACAGGGAGTATATTAACCCGAAACTTTAGACTTGTGCAAGAACTTTTTTATAAATTTTGAAGCAAGTCCAAAATTGTATCTGCGAGCTGGGGTTTTGTTAGCACGGGAAGTTCTTGCGTGCCCATTGTGCTTACAATCCATGCCTTGTTAGTGTCAGTTCCAAAGCCCGAATCGGTGCGCGAGACATCGTTGGCGATTATTACATCGCACCCCTTGCGGGCCAATTTGCGCTCGGCGTACTCGACAACGTTATCGGTCTCGGCTGCAAAGCCGATCACGCGCCGCTTCCCCTTTTGGCGCGAAAGCTCGGCCAAGATATCGACCGTCTCGACAAGATCGATACAATTCAAGCGCTCGTTGGCCTTTTTGAGTTTATGGTCCGACGGGGCTGCAGGCGTGTAGTCGGCGACGGCGGCCGCACAAATTGCCGCATCGGCCGTCTGGAAGGCGCTCAGGGCCGCCTGGAGCATCTCTGCGGCGGTCTGCACGCGCACGCACTCCACGCCGCTGGGCGCATCGAGCGATGTCGGCCCCAATACCAGCGTGACCTCGGCACCGCGGCGTGCGGCCTCCCCCGCCAGGGCGATGCCCATCTTGCCCGAAGAGCGGTTGCCAATGAATCGCACGGGGTCGATCGGCTCGTGCGTGGGACCGGCGGTAATTACGATGCGCTTACTCGCCAGGTCCTGTGGCGCGGGGTTGAGCACCTCACAGACAGCCTCTACGATGTCCTCGGGCTCGCTCATGCGGCCCGTGTCCACGTCGCCGCAGGCAAGGTAGCCGCTGCCGGGTCCCACCACATGCACGCCGCGGTCGCGCAACGTGGCCATGTTGGCTTGCGTCGCCGGCGCCTTCCACATGCCGTTGTTCATAGCGGGCGCGATCACGATGGGTCGCGGCGTTGCCAGCAGCGTGGTGGAGATGAGGTCGTCTGCGATGCCGTTGGCCATCTTGGCGATGATATTGGCCGTCGCGGGCGCCACGACCACCAGATCGGGCTCCTGCGCCAGCGAAATGTGGTGGATGGGGTCGGAGGGATCGTCGAATAGGCCCACCGCGACCGGCTCATTGGTGAGTGCGCGGAAGGTAAGCGGCCCCACAAACTCGGTGGCATGCTCGCTCATAACGACCTTGACGCGCGCGCCGCGCTTTTGCAGCAGGCGCACGATATTGCACGACTTATAGGCGGCGATCCCGCCGGTAATGCCCAGCAGGATCGTTTTTTCCTCAAGTTGCATTGAATTGTTGGATGCCGCCGTCATCGCTAGTCTTCCTTGCTCGGGAGTACCAGGAGGCGGTGGCAGTACGGGCAGTGCGTAATCTCGCTACCGTCGTGGTTGAGGTCGCTCATGGAAGATGCCTGCAGCGCGGTGTGGCAGACCGTGGGGATGTTGCCCTGGATGGTCTCGACGGCCAGGCCGCGGAACTGCTTGAGCAGACGCTCGTAGTCGGTGAGCACGTCGGCAGGCAGCGTAGCGGCAAGCGCGGTGCGCTCCTTAGTGGCGGCGTCAATCTGAGCCTGCAGGTCGGCAGCCTTGGCGCGGGCGGCCTTGGTATCGGCCTTCACGCCCTCCTCGAACTTGGCGATGATTGCCTGCGCGCGGGCCTCGCGGTCGAGCGCCTCCTTATGGGCGACAACGACGTCCTTGCGGGTGTGCTCAATCTTGTCCAGACGCTTGGCCAGGGTTGCGAGCTCATTTTCCAGGTCCTGAACCTCGCGGTAGTCGGAGCCGTCGACGTGGCGCTTCTTGGCAGCCTCGATGGCGTTGTTGGTCTGAATCTCGGTGGTGTTGAGATCGTCGAGCTCAATGTCCAGATCCTTGCGCTGGGCGTAGAGCTTGGTCATCTCGGACTTGAGTTTCACATAGGTCTTGCGCTTGGAAGCGAGCTCCTTGAGCTCCGGCATATTGGCAAGTTCGCTCTTGTTGCGGGCGAGCTCCAAATCGATCTGTTGCAGCTTGAGTAGCGTAGCGCCGGCGCTCATAAGTTCTCTCCTTTTGTCACAGTCCACCATTGGCAAGGGTTCAGTATTTTAATCGCATGACGGGGGTCGACCCCGGCGTCAACTGCAGAGTTCATCAATATATCAACGAACGGCTCCTCGGAGCGGTCGTGTCCGAGCAAGATCACCGGCAGCCCGCGCAAAGCGAGGTCTTGCGCCACGTGGTAGCCCGCCTCGCCCGTCACGACAACATCTGCGCCCGCGGCGATGGCGAGCTCTCCAAAGTCGCCCAGGGAGCCGCCCAAAATGGCGACGGTGCGGCACGGGCGATCGGCTTCGCCCCATACGCGCGGGTCGCTGCCATAGGCTATGGCGGCACAGTTGGCGAGATCGTGCAGGTTGCAGGCATCGTGGAGGGTCGCGAGTGCGCCCAGACCGGTGAGCTCAGGCTCGTCCACATGCTCCAACGAACTCACGGGCTCAGCGCCCAGCAACTCACTCAGGCGAACGCGCGCTTCGTGCGAGCGATCCAGGTTGGTGTGAAGCGAGATGATGCTCACGCCGCAACGAGCCGCCTCGTACAGCGCAGCACTGCACTGCGGACGCGCGGAATCGGCCGGGCAAAAAGCCTCGGGCGCTTTGATATAGATGGGATGATGCGTCAGCAGCACGTTGGCGCCGGCCTCGAGAGCGCGGCGCACGTTGGCCTCGGTCGCGTCGAGTGCGCAGGCAACACCGGTGATCTTTGCAGCGGGATCTCCCACAGATAGCCCAACATGATCCCAGCCCTCGGCATTCGTCTTGGGATAGCGCGCCAGCAGCGCACGTTCAAGCTCGGCGACGATCATGCGGCACCTACGATCGAGAGCAGCGTCTGGGCAAACTCATCCAGGTCGGCAGGGTTCACGCGGTCATCGAAGGAGATGCGCAGTGCACCCAGCGCCTGTTCGCGGCCAATACCCATGGCGCTGAGCACATGGCTGGGGTCCATGCTGCCGCTCGAGCAGGCAGAACCGGCCGAAACCTCAAAGCCGGCGGCGTCGAGCTTGATGATGAGCTCCTCGGAGTCCATGCCATCAATGTAGATCGATACCATGCCGGGCAGACGGTCGGCCTGCTCGTAGTCGCCCATGGTGGCGTGAATGCGCGGGTGGGCCGTTAGCGTGGCGTAGAGCTTGTCGGAAAGGGCTTGCAGCGTCGCCCGCTCCTGAGCCACATGGGGCGCCAGAGACGAGGCGGCAGCGGCAAAGG
>URFE01000161.1:0-3359 GCA_900546965.1 uncultured Collinsella sp. | reverse complement strand
GCCTACATCAGGCGCAGGCTGACGTCCTTGAGCTGGGCGCCGCTAACGGCACTCGGGGCGCCCGACATGAGGTCGGAGCCACTGGCCGTCTTGGGGAACGCCATGACGTCGCGGATGGAATCGGAGCCGGTGAGCAGCATGCACACGCGGTCCAGACCCAGAGCGAAACCGCCCATCGGGGGCGCACCAAACTTGAGGGCCTCCATGAGGAAGCCAAACTGAGACTCGGCGCGTTCCTCGGTAAAGCCCAGGAGCTTGAGCATGGACATCTGCATCTCGGCGTTGTGGATACGCATACCGCCGCCGCCGGCCTCAAAGCCGTCCATGACAAAGTCGTAGGTGCACGAACCGGCTGCCAACGGGTCGGCCTCAATCTTGGCGATGTCGATCTCGGTCGGCAGGGTAAAGGGCTGGTGCTCGGCAGCATAGGCCTTGCGGTCCTCATCCCAATGGAACAGCGGGAAGTTGACGACCCACAGGAAGTCGTGACCCTCACGCTTGATCTCGAGTGCATTGGCCATGTGCGAACGCATGCCGCCCAGGATCTCGTCGGAGAGCAGGCGCGGGCCGGCGGCGAACATCACAAGGTCGCCGGGCTCGACGTCCATGCGCTCGCGCAGAGCGGCCATCTCCTCGTCCGAGAAGAACTTGACGATGGGGCTGTTGATGGAGCCGTCCTCGCGGAAGGCGATCCAGGCCAGGCCCTTGGCGCCAAACGTGGAGGCCACGCCGGCGAGCTTATCGATCTTGGCACGTGCCCAGGCACCGGCGCCCTTGGCGTTGATGGCCTTGACGACAGAGCCCTCCTCATTTGCGGCGGTCGCAAAGACCTTGAACTTGGAGTTGGCAAAGATGTCGGTCAGGTCGACCAGGTGCATGCCATAGCGGGTATCGGGCTTGTCGGAGCCATAGGTGTCCATGGCCTCCCAATAGTCCATGCGGCGCAGCGGCGTGGGCATCTCGACACCCATGCGGCCGAAGGCGTCGGCCAGGACCTCTTCGAGCGCGCTCATGACGTCGTTCTGGTCCACGAAGGACATCTCGATATCGACCTGGGTGAACTCGGGCTGACGGTCGGCACGCAGGTCCTCGTCGCGGAAGCACTTGGCAACCTGGTAGTAGCGCTCGACGCCACCGACCATGAGCAGCTGCTTCAAAAGCTGCGGGGACTGCGGCAGGGCGTAGAAGTTGCCCGGCTGGATGCGGCTGGGGACGATGAAGTCGCGGGCGCCCTCGGGAGTGGACTTGAACAGGGAGGGCGTCTCGACCTCCATGAACTCACGGTTGTGCAGCGCCTCGCGAATGGCAAAGGTAAAGTCGGAGCGCAGCTTGAGGTTGGCCATCATCTCGGGACGACGGAGGTCCAGATAGCGATAACGCAGACGGGTGTCCTCGCTCGTCTCGATGCCGTCCTCGATCTGGAACGGCGGGGTAACAGAAGTGTTGAGCACCTCGGCGTGGTCGGTCAGGACCTCAATCTCGCCGGTCGCGAGCTTGGTGTTGGTAGTCTCCTCGCCACGAGCGCGCACGACGCCATGGATCTTGATAGGCCACTCGGGACGCATGGTCTCGGCAATCTTAAAGGCATCGCCGTCGGAGTGCTCGGGGTCGAAGGTGAGCTGCGTGATGCCCTCGCGGTCGCGAAGGTCGCAGAAAATAAGGCCGCCGTGATCGCGGCGACGGCTCACCCAACCGGTGAGGGTGACCTCTTCGCCCACGTTCTCGCGGCGAAGCTCGCCGCAGGTACGGGTGTGCATGGAATGCTCGTCGATGGGACGGGTCTGGCTCATACCAGTGATCCTCCTTTATGGATCTGTGCCGCCCCGTGTCGTTCCGGGCGGCGTCGTACAGATTTGCCCAGCCTGCGTAAACCGCGCAGCCAGACATGGCGTTCTATCTTATCGCACCTGTGTCGATGTGCCGCGGAAAAGTAGCTCCTGCCCAAAGACTTGACGGAGACGAAACAATTGCCGCACCGTGGCCGTCGCCAAGGCGCGCCCCGTGCGACAATGTGCCCCAACACAACTGCACTCGGAAAGGCCCGTCATGACTGCACGCCTCATCGTTATGGATATCGACTCCACGCTCATCAACCAGGAGGTCATCGACCTGTTGGGCGAGGAGGCCGGCGTAGGCGAGCAAGTGGCGAAGATCACTGAGCGCGCCATGCGCGGCGAACTGGACTTTAAGCAGGCACTCGAGGAGCGCGTGGGGCTGCTTGCCGGCTTGGATGAGAGCGTGTTCGAGCGCACCTTTGAGCGCGTGACGTTTACCCCCGGCGCGCTGGAGCTTGTGCGCTCGGCGCACAGCAAAGGCTGGAAGGTCGGCGTGGTAAGCGGCGGCTTTCACGAGGTCGCTGACAAGATCGTGGCCGCCGCGGGCATCGATTTTTGCCTGGCCAACCGTCTGGAAGTCGTGGACGGCAAGCTCACCGGCAAGCTGGCGGCAGACATTGTGACCAAGGAGTCCAAGCTCATCCAGCTGCTGGACTGGGCGGTTGAGTGCGGTGTCGATATGGCCCACACGGTCGCTATTGGCGACGGGGCAAACGACATCCCCATGATTCAGGCCGCGGGCACGGGCATCGCGTTTTGCGCCAAGCCCAAGACGCGCGAAGCCGCCCCGTTTGCCATCGACGAGCGCAACCTGATGCTCGCCATGGACATCATCCTGCGTGACTAGCCGATCCGTCTAACAATTGAATCAGTCTGTCCTATAGTTTCCGAACAATTTTGTCTTAGTGTTCGGAAACATACCCTTTGAGTGCTAGACTTTGCGCCGTCGAAGGGAACATATATGGATAAGCAAGATCTTGAGCAATTGCTGAGCGATGTTGCCGGCGGAGCAGTCACCCCGGCAGTCGCCCTCGCGCGCATCCAAACGGCGCCAACCGCCGATCTGGGTTTTGCGCAGCTCGATCTTTCACGCGGGGTACGCCAGGGAGCCGGCGAGGTTGTCTACGGTGCCGGTAAAACCGCCGAGCAGATTGCCGCCATTATCGAGGCGCTGCGCGATGCCGGCCAGGAGCGCATCCTGGTCACGCGCCTGGACGCCGAAAAGGCAGCCCGTACCTCGGAGCTCCTCGACAACGACATCGACCTGGGATATGTCCCGGACGCGCAGCTCGCCCTCGTGGGCGGCAAGCCCTCCCCTACTGGCAACGGACGCATCGTCGTCGCCTGCGCCGGCACGAGCGACTTGCCCGTCGCCGAGGAAGCCGCGTTGACGGCCGAGTTCTATGGCAACGAGGTCGACCGCCTCTACGACGTAGGTGTCGCCGGCCTGCACCGCCTGCTCGCGCATGCCGAGGAACTTGCCCAGGCGCAGGTGGTCATCGCCATCGCCGGCATGGAGGGCGC
>URFE01000160.1:0-3411 GCA_900546965.1 uncultured Collinsella sp. | reverse complement strand
CCTGAGATGTCTCGTGGGCTCGGAGATGTGTATAAGAGACAGATCTTCCCATTATCCGTAAGCGCCTGAGCGCAAAGCATATTGCGGTGGAGCCCGTCGACGGCGAGGGCATCGTGGCGCTGCTGCAGCGCATCGCTTACACCGGTGACGGTGAGGGGGGTGCCGCTTGATCTCGCTTGTCGTTGCTGCCGTCTTGCTGCTGATTCATTCGCTGGTTTGCCTGATGCTGTGGACGCTCATGAAGCTGGGCCTGCTGCCGGTGCGCGGGCACATGCTGGCTGTAATAGTGCTGGTGCCGCTGTGGGGCCCGTTGCTGGTGGTTTTGCTATCGGTGCGCAGCGCGGTGCTTGGCGAGTGGCTGAAAGAGTCTGCGCTGGAGTCGCTGCGCTTCAACGACGACCTGCATCGTAGTATGTCGGTACCGAGCGGTGAGGACGATGCAGGCGTAGTGCCGCTCGAGGAGGCGCTTATCGTCAACGACCCGGCATACCGGCGCCGCCTAATGCTCTCCATGCTCACCGAGGAGCCCGACGCGTACCTGGCGCAGCTGCAGGCGGCTAAGCTTAACGACGACGTTGAGGTGGCGCACTATGCCGCGACGGCGGTGGCGCAGATCTCCAAGGAGTCCGACCTTAAACTGCAGCAACTGGAGCGTGCCTTTAAGACGGACCCGAGCGCGCAAAACCTCAACGAATACTGCGATTTTCTTGGTGAATACTTGGGCTCGGGCTTGGCTGAGGGGCGCGTTGCTCAGATTCAGCGCCAACAGTACGCGCGCCTGCTTGCGCGTCGCTGCGAGCGCGAGGATACCCTTGAGTTGCGCATTCGATACGCGACGGCGCTGGCCGATGTCGGACAGATCGACGAGGCGCAGGCCGTGACCGACCAGTTGGTTCTCGACGTGCCCGAGGAGCAGGAGGTTTGGATGCTTTGCCTGCGCCTGGCCGTGATGCGCCGCGACGGTGACGAGGTTCACCGTGTGATCGATGCGATTGACAAGCAACATGTGTATTTGAGCGCCGACAACCGCGAAAAGTTGGCGTTTTGGCGCGATGGGGAGGAGGCCCGATGAGCGTGGCGCAACATATCCGAGACCGTGTGGGCCGCTTTCGTTGGATGGGACTCCTCGTGGTGTGGGCGGTCTTTATTGCCATGGCCGCCGTGCTGCTGGTGGAGCGTGCCGGCGTGCAGTACAGTGCGGGCCAGCATAGGCTGGGGATGCTTGCCGCCAACGACGCGGTGCCGGCCTCCTCGGCAATCTTTGGCCAAAAGCCCACGTGCCTGGTCATTACAGACTCGGACCAAGATGGCGTCGACGACGTCAAAGACCAGTTCGACCAGATTTTGCTGGACATGAAGATCGCCCATCGCGACGTGGATCTTGCCCTGGATGGTGCGGATGCCATTCCCTCGCTGACCTCCTTCGATCGCGTGATTTTGCTCATGCCGTCGCTCGATGGGCTCGGTACGCACCTGAGCGACATTATGAGTTGGGTGAGTGCCGGCGGTTCGCTTATGCTCGCCATGCCGCCGGATAACTCGAGCTATCTGCAAGTGATTGCCTCCAAGCTTGGCATTGAATCGGCCGGATATGACTATGTAAAAGCCGAAAGCATTGTGCCGAGTGAGGACTTTATGCTGGGCGGGGGAGAGCGCTACGAGCTCTCGGACCCCTTTGATTCGTCGCTTTCAGTATCGCTGCGCGAGACGGCGCGTGAGTGGGCTAAGACTGGCGATGCGGGCGCCCCGCTCATTTGGTCTAATGACTGCGGTAGCGGGCGCACCGTGGTGTGCAATATCGGTATCTACGACAAGGTCATGCGCGGCTTTTTCGCCGCGGCGATCAGTCTGCTGGGCGATGCTACGGCCTATCCGGTCATCAACAGCGCCGTGTTCTATTTGGACGACTTTCCTAGCCCCGTGCCCTCGGGCGATGGTACTTATATCAAGCGTGACTACGGCCTTTCCATTGCGGATTTTTACACCAAGGTCTGGTGGCCCGATCTGCAAAAGCTCGCGCAAAAATATGGCATTCGCTATACCGGCGTGATGATCGAAAACTACGAGGACGCGGTCAACCAGACCGAGCCCGCGCGCCAACCCGATACCACGCAGTTTCGATATTTTGGCGGCATGCTGCTGCAGATGGGCGGCGAGCTGGGCTTTCACGGCTACAACCATCAGCCGCTCGCGCTCTGGGGCACCGACTACGGCACGCTGTACGTCTACAAGACCTGGAAGAACAAAGAGACGCTCGTCGCTTCGCTCAACGAACTTATCGCGTTTCAGGACGAGGTTCTGCCCAACGCTCATGGCTCGGTTTACGTACCGCCGTCGAATATCCTTTCGGCCCGAGCGCGCAAGCTCATCGGCACCGACGTTCCGCGCATTAAGACCATCGCCAGCACGTATTTTGAGGATGGCACCGACCTGCCCTACGTGCAGGAGTTTGGCGTGGCGAGCGACGGCATTGTGGAGCAGCCACGTATTGTCTCGGGCGGCATGGTCGACGATTCCTATATGCGCCTGGCAGCCGTGTCCGAGCTCAACATGCACTACGTGAGCACGCATTTTATGCACCCGGACGACTTGCTCGATCCCGATCGTGGTGCCAAGGAGGGCTGGGAGGTCTACAAGGGCGGCCTGGTCGACTACCTGGAGTGGCTTACCAAATCCGCGCCCGACCTGCGGCACCAGACGGCGTCGGAATGCTCGGGCGCCATCCAGCGCTTTTCGTCCGTGACGGTGAGCTTGGATACCAGCGCGGATGCCTGGACGCTTAGCCTGGGCAATTTCCACGACGAGGCGTGGCTCATGTTCCGCGCCAACAACGGCGAGCCGGGTGCAGTCACGGGTGGCGAATTGACGCACCTTACGGGCAATCTGTATCTGCTCAAGGCAAATGATAAGACCGTGACGATCGAGCGCAAGGAGGGTGGCGATAAATGAGAATCTGCTTGGTACTCGAGGGTTGCTACCCCTATGTACACGGCGGCGTATCCACCTGGATGCACGGCTACATTACGGCCATGCCAGAGCACGAGTTTGTGTTGTGGGTGATTGGCGCGCATGCTGCCGACCGCGGCAAGTTTGTCTACGAGCTGCCCGGCAACGTGGTTGAGGTGCACGAGGTGTTCCTGGACGACGCCCTGCGGCTTTCGGCCGAGCAGCACGAAGCCAGTTTTAACGACCGCGAGCGCGAGGCGCTACGCCGCCTGGTGTCGCTCTCCGATCCGGATTGGGATGTTCTGTTCGATATCTTCCAGCGTCGTCGTGTGCATCCGCTCTCGTTTTTACAGAGCCGAACGTTTATGGACATCTTCCGCGACGTGTGTCTGACCGAGTACCCCTACACGCCCTTTGCCGACGCATTCCACACCTGTCTCTTATACACATCTGACGCTGCCGACG
>URFE01000159.1:0-3429 GCA_900546965.1 uncultured Collinsella sp. | reverse complement strand
AGGTTGGCATGCTCAATGCGATGATTTGGGCGCTTGCCTGTTTTGGTGTTGTTGCTGCCGATATTGCCCTGAGCATGGTTTTGTTCTCCGCGTTGGACATCGTGTCGGCGCTGACAGGTTTCCCGGTCGACAATCTCGATATCCAATGGTTCCAGGCTGCCGCTCAGACGGCGTCATTTTTGATGGCGCTGCTGTGGTGGCGCTATCTGTGGCCGCGCTCGTTTATGGCGCGCTGGCAGGGCGTGCGCCCGCTTGGCGGGGGAGCAAATGCTGCATGGAAGCGCATCGTATGCGTTGTCGTGATCGGCCTATCCATGCAGGTGGTCATTAGCTACCTATGCGACGGCGTGCTGTCACTGCTGCCCGAGGTTGCGGCAGACTATAGTGAACTTGTCGAGGAAACAGGCATGGGCGACACGAGCTATCTGGCCGTCCTGACCACGGTGCTCGGCGCGCCGTTTTGCGAGGAACTGCTGGTGCGCGGTATCATTTTTGAGTTCTCACTGCGTGCGTTTAATCCACAGTGCCGTCCGCTCTGGAAGCGCCGGCGCCGCGCGAACGTGCAAGACGGCACCATAGTGCCCTGGGCGGCCCCGAGTACCTGGGGCGTCGCCGCGGCGATTGTGCTGCAGGCGGCGGTCTTCGGCTTTATGCATATGAACTGGGTGCAGGGCTGCTACGCCGGCGCCGCCGGTCTCATCTTTGGTTGGGTGCTCGTGACGACCGGAAAGCTCCGCTACACGATCCTGCTGCACTTTGCCTTTAACGCCGGGTCGTACCTCATGGGTTTGCTGTGGTTTGTGAACACGCCGCTCGACGTGATAATCACGGTCGCGATCGCCGGCTTTGTACTGGTAGAGGCGATGCGGTCGCTCAGGTTGACGTGCCAGCTGGCTCGCTCCCGTCAGTAAATGTGATTCCCTTAAGGAAAACACGGTTAGGCGTGTCTGAGCGTGTTCCCCCTAGGGAAATCACGGCTAGAGACAGCCTAAGTGTGTTCCCCCTAGGGAAAACACGCCTGGGCCGATGAAGGGGCGCCGGCTGGCCAAGAGACGCCGGCCGGCCCTCGCCACGCTAGTTGCGGCGTCCGCCTCCGTTGGCGCCCTGTCGTCCCTGGGCCGCGCGATTGCGACCGGCAGTGTTTTGCGCGCGCGACATGCCGCTGTGCCCCTTGCTGCCCTTGGGCCCCTTGCCGGCGGCGCCACCGTGCGGCTTGCCGCCCTTCTTGCCGGTGCCGTGTCCACCGCCAGCAGACGTCTCGCCCGGGCGCGGCGGCACGGGACGGATCAGACAATGCTTGGTATAGCCGATCAGATCGCGGCGGCCGGCTTTTTCCAGCGCCTCGCGCACCAGCTTGTAGTTCTCGGGCTTGCGATACTGGATGAGCGCACGCTGCATGGCCTTCTCGTGCGGGTCGCGCGCTACATAGATCGGCTCCATGGTGCGCGGATTCACGCCGGTGTAGTACATGCATGTCGACATGGTGGACGGGGTGGGGTAGAAGTCCTGCACCTGCTCGGGCATGTAGCCCATGTCGCGCACGGCTTCGGCAAGGTCCACGGCTTCCTTCATGGTTGAACCCGGGTGGCTCGAGATCAGGTACGGCACCACGAACTGCTTGAGTCCGTATTCGCGATTCAAGCGCTCAAATTTACGGCAGAATGCGTCGTAGACGGCGCGGCTCGGCTTTCCCATCACGGAGAGCACCGCATCGCTCACGTGCTCGGGTGCCACGCGTAGCTGGCCCGAGACATGGTACTCCAACAGCTCGCGTAAAAACTCGTCCGAGGCATCGGCCATGGTGTAGTCAAAGCGGATGCCGCTGCGCACGAAGACCTTTTTGACGCCCGGCAGCTGGCGCAGGTCGCGCAGCAACTGCGTGTAGCCGCTCTCGTCGACCACCATGTTCTTGCACACGCTCGGCCACAGGCAGCGCTTGTTCTTGCACACGCCGTGCTTGAGCTGCTTGTCGCAGGCGGGACGGCTAAAGTTGGCCGTCGGCCCGCCCACGTCGTTGATGTAGCCCTTAAACTCGGGGTCGTGCGTGAGCAGCTCGGCCTCGCGCATGATCGAGTCGTGGCTGCGCATCTGCAGCACGCGGCCTTGGTGGAAGGTGAGGGCGCAAAACGAGCACTCGCCAAAACAGCCGCGGTTGGAGCTAATGGAAAACTTGATCTCGGCAAAAGCCGGCACGCCGCCCGCCGCGTCGTAATCGGGATGCCAATCGCGTGCGTAGGGGAGTTCGGCCACCTCGTCCATCTCGTCGGTGGTGAGTGTCGCCGACGGCGGGTTCTGCACCACATAGACGCTGTTGGGGTAGGGCTCTACCAGGCGATGCCCGGTGATGGGGTCCATATTCTGCTGCTGCACGTTAAAGCTGCGCGCGTAGTTGAGCTTGTCGGCGGCAAGGTCGTCCCAGCTGGGCAGCAGGTCGTAGTCGTAGACCTCGTCGAGCGAGCTGGTGCGGTAGACGGTGCCGTTGATATAGGTGATCTGATCGACAGGCAGTCCCGCGTCGAGCGCGTCGGCAATTTCGACAATCGCGTGCTCGCCCATGCCGTAGATGAGAATGTCGGCGCCCGAGTCGAGCAGTACCGAGCGCTTGAGCTTGTCCTGCCAGTAGTCGTAGTGGGCCAGGCGGCGCAGGCTTGCCTCGATGCCGCCGATGATGATGGGGGCATCCTTAAACGTCTGACGGATAAGGTTGCCGTAGACCGTGACGGCACGGTTGGGGCGGTGACCTTCCTCGCCGCCGGGCGTGTAGGCGTCGGTGTGGCGGCGGTGCTTGGTCACCGAATAGTGGTTGACCATGGAGTCCATGTTACCGGCACTGACGAGAAAGCCCAGGCGCGGCTCGCCGAGCACGGTGATGCTGGCGGGGTCGGTCCAGTCGGGCTGGCAGATGATGCCCACCTTGTAGCCGTGCGCGTCGAGGACGCGGCTGACGATGGCCATGCCAAAGCTGGGGTGGTCCACGTAGGCGTCGCCGCAGATGTAGACAAAGTCGCACTGGTCCCAGCCGCGTGCATCCATGTCGGCTCGACTGACGGGGAGGAATTTATCGCGGCTCGGACGCCAGGGGCGGACGGGCGTCGCTTGGGAATGCTTGGTGCGGGCGACCGTGGCCTGCGCCTTACCGCCGCGCTTTTGCTGCTGGACCTGTTTGCCCTGCTGACTGCGCTGGTTGTTCTGAGCGTGCTGAGGCTTTTTTGCCACGATCCCTCCCGGTGTTTGTATGCTGCATGTAATTGTAACCAGTCTTTTTGGGGCGGGGCTAAAAAGACTGGTGGAGTACACGAGCCGGCGGATCGGCGTGTCGATGCGGGTGCCGGCGCCGCGCCCGCTGTTTGTTTCCAGACTGTGTATCTACGCGTTGGAGAACCCGTCTCGCGCGCACGCCATGTTGTCAATGGGTTACAGTATGAACGG
>URFE01000158.1:0-3442 GCA_900546965.1 uncultured Collinsella sp. | reverse complement strand
ACGTCATTGCCACCAAAGCAAACGACCTCATCGCCAGCATCAAAGAATAGCCAATTTGGGACGGGGCCTTTTTAGCTGGTCGGTCACCATAGATGATTATTCTGGGACGGGGATTAAAAAATCATTGTGTACCTAATGATTTTTTAATCCCCGTCCCAGAATAATCATCGAAGGGCGTTGTCTAGGGTGGCCGCTACAACCAGGGGGTTGTCGGTGCCGGCGAAGAGGCGGATGGTGCTCCCCTGCTTACCGCGTGGGACCGAAAGGCGCGTCGTTGCGCCGCCAGCGGGCGATGTGCGAAACTCCCCCGGCAAAGCATCGAACAGCTCCCCCGCGCTGCGCTCGATAAGGTCAAATTCAACTGTCGGGCCAAAGCCGTGCTCGAGGATTCCCGTTGCAACCGAATGGTCGGGATGCGAGCTCAGCCCGGGATAGCGCACGTTGCGCACCATCTCGTTGGCGGCGAGATACTCGGCCAGCGCGCGGGCGCGATCGAAATGCGCCTGCATGCGGACATCGAGCGAGTCCAGCCCGCGCTCCAGTACACCGGCCTCGTCAGCAGGCATATCAAGCTTGGCCAAGCCACAGCCCTCAAGCAGGGCATGCGCGCACTCAGCCGCGGCATCCACACGATGGCGCTTGAGCTGCGAGCGCGCGACCGATACGGCAACCAACTTGCGCGGAGCATCACCGGCGCATACGCGATCGAGCGCCTCGAGCGACAGCGCAGAACCCAGCCGCAGCGAATCGCAGCCAAAAGCTGACGCCACGGTGTTGTCCACAATCAGCAGCGCATGGGCCTCACGCGCCGCCCGACCCAGCGCACGCAGATCGGGCACGCGCAGACCAAACCCGCCGATGGAGTTGACAAACCACCACAGGTGCGGCCCCTCGGCATCAAACGAAGCATCAAAGCCCTCGGACGCAGCAGCAAACGCCGCAACCGACGGCGGGTCCACGAGCACAACATCGGAGCCATCAAAGCCGCGCTCAAACGCATCGGCAAAGTCATCGGCAAACGCGACCAGCCGGTCACCGGGACGCACAATCCCCAGCTGCGACAGCGCTGCCGGCACATGCGGGGCCGCAAGCAACCGCGCCTCACGCGCGCCGGTCCTCAAAGCCCAGGCCTCTTCTAGTTGCTGTACGCCCATACGGCACCTTCCCTCCAAAACAAAAACCCACGATGCGGATGTTTCCCGCATCGTGGGCTACGGCTGCAGTATAGCGCCGATATGCGACGAATCGCCTAGATGTTGAGCGCGTGGTAGGTCACATTCGCGCCCGGAGCGTCAACGGTCACGCCATAGGACTCGGGATAGATGCGCGTCGAAAACACGAGAGAGCCATCGTTCACAAACACCTCGACCGACGAGACATCGCCAACTATGCGCACGTTGCGCACCTCGTCGACGGGCTCCCAGCGCACGGTACGACCGCAGCCGGCAGAAGCGCGACCCTCATCGGTAAATCGCATCTCAAAGCGCGAGGGCCGTTCGCCCTCGGCGGGCACAAACGCCAGCTTCAGCTCGCCATCAACGGTCGCGGTAAACGCGCCATCGACACCGTTGGCAACAACGTCAAAGCAGGTATCGCCGTCAACCTCCAACGAGCCCGCCCCCACACGCACCGAGGCATAATGGCGCTCGATCTCGCGCGCCGGCTGCTGCAGCACCAAGCCGCCAGCACCGGCTGTAAGCTCACGCGGCACCGTCATACAGTGCTGCCAGCCACACGCCACGGTGGGTGCGTTGCCATAGGTCGGCTCATCGGGCATACCCATCCAGCCGATCAGAATATGTCGACCATCCTCGGACGTAAACTCCTGCGGAGCATAGAAGTCAAAACCGGCGTCCCACAGGCGGAACTCGCCCAGCTCATAGGCACCGTCACCACCGGTGATGTCACCCGTTACAGGCATATAGCCAGCAGCATACACATTACCGCGGTCCCAACGACCACCTTCGAGCCCCTGGGGCGAGAAGGACAGCCACTTCGCCGGTACACCGCCATCCGACTCAAGCTCAAGGTATCCCGGGCACTCCCACATAAAGCCAAAGCGCTCGGGCGTAGACACACGGCTCTCGAGCTCCCAGCTCATCATGTCCGCCGAACCGTACACCAGGATCTCGCCCACATCGCGCCCGGCACCCTCGCCGTGCATGGCGCAAAATCGACTATCGACATGCGGCCCGTCCACGCGACGACGCGCGCCCAGCACCATGTGGTAACGTCCATCATCATCGCGCCACACCTTGGGGTCACGCACGTGGCAGGTCAAATCCTCGGGATAATCCTCGGACGCCAGCACCACGCGCTTTTGGCTGAACTCCCGACCGGCAAGGCCATCAACGCTCTCGACATAAACAGTATCGGCGCGGCGGCCGGTATTGACGTAGTCGTACGTGCCGTCCGCATCGGAAAGCTTAACGTTGCCCGTATAGAGCACGCGAATGCGGCCATCCTCGGCAAGCGCGGAGCCCGAGTACACGCCATGGCAGTCAAACGGCTCGTCGGGAAGCAGCGGCGCGCCAACATATTCCCAGTTCATAAGGTCGCGGCTTGTCGCATGACCCCAGGCCTTAACGCCGCCCTCGACATCAAACGGCGCATACTGAAAATAGGCATGGAACACGCCGCCCGCCTGGCAAAGACCGTTGGGGTCGTTGAGCCAACCCGCCGGCGGCATAATATGGAAGCGTTGGCCATACGCGCCATGACCGCACTCAGAGGCGGCGGCGTCAACAGCGGCGACCAGCTTTGCAAGGTCGCGACCAAGTGCATTAGACATATCAAAGTCCTAACGGATCGAAAGTTACAAGGCACAAGAGATCGGCACCAGATACGGGAAACGCCCGCGAGCATACAACCCGCGGGCATCCCCTCAATCAAAAGCTCTTAGGCCTGCTCGGAAGCCTTGGGCTCGTCCTTGTACAGGACAAACGAGACGGCAAAGGAAACCAGCGCGGCGACCGCAAACATGATCGCGTACTGCACGGGCTGGGCCAGGCACAGCAGGATACCGAAGATACCGGTAACGCCCGTGCCGGAGGCAGCCAGCGAAGTGAGCGCGCAGACCAGGGCACCGCAACCGCCGCCGATGCAGCCGGCGATGAAGGGCTTAAAGAAGCGCAGGTTCACACCAAAGATGGCAGGCTCGGTAATGCCCATGAAGGCGGACAGGGCCGAAGGAAGCGCCAGACCCTTGATCTTGGCATCGCGGGTCTTAAAGGCAACGGCGAGTGCGGCGCCACCCTGAGCGATGTTGGCAGCACTGGCGATGGGCAGCCAGTAGGTCACGCCGTACTGGGCAAGCTGGCCCAGGTCGATGGCGGTGTACATCTGGTGGATACCGGTAACGACCGTGGGGGCATAGAACAGGCCGACGATAAAGGAACCGATGCCGAAGGGCAGAGTCAGAAGGGCCTGAATCAGACCGAGG
>URFE01000157.1:0-3442 GCA_900546965.1 uncultured Collinsella sp. | reverse complement strand
AGCTGCGGAAACGCGGGGTCCGTTCAGGCTGTTGCGTTGAGATTGAAAATCAACCGTTATACTAAATTGCACTGTGCGCCGCATCTGATGCATTTCGCTCCAAGCGCGGCACTCAGTGGATATCCGATTTACCATTTGGATGTCCTGGCGGTCATTTAGCGTCTCGACACAAGCTCGGCTCCGGAGCTCGTTCGAGCTGTTCGTATTCCTTGAAAGGGGAAAAATGGACATATCGAGGAAGACTGATTACGCCCTTCGTATGCTGGCGATGCTTGCTGAGGATCCGGAGCGTTTGCTTTCTGTTCGCACCGCTGCCGAAGAGGTCAATGTCCCGTATTCGTTTGCCCGTTCGATTCAGCATGGTTTGGTCCAGGCCGGTATTGTGGAGAGCCTGCGTGGCGTCCACGGTGGCATGCGTCTCAAGGTCAGTCCGGACGACGTCACTATCCGCCAGGTCGTCGAGGCCGTTCAGGGCCCTATGGTTATGAACGACTGCACCGCCCCCGATGGTGACTGTGCGCGCATGGGCGCGTGCTGCTATCATCCCCTGTGGGCCGGAGCCCAGGCGTTGATGCGCGACTACCTCGATTCCGTTTCGCTCGGCGATATCGTCGCCCATCGCCAGTTTCCGGCTGTCGATCCCAAGTTCGCCGATCGCGATGCGTTTCCCGAGTACGCTGCCTGCGCGTACGCTTGCCGGGAGGAATAGCGCCGCATAAGGAGTATAGCTATGATTCAGGACCCCTTTCGTTCGATGATTCGTTCGGAAGGGGTCTTGCGTTATCGCGACCTTCCGTGGCGCCGAACGCGCGACCCGTATATCATCTGGCTCTCCGAGGTCATGCTGCAGCAGACGCAGGTGCCGCGCGTGGAGACGCGTATGCCGGCGTGGCTCGATCGCTTTCCGACTGTTCAGGCGCTCGCTCAGGCTGTCCCTTCCGATGTCTTGGATGCGTGGCAGGGGATGGGCTATAATCGCCGCGCCTTGGCGCTTCACAGGGCTGCACAGTGCGTTGTAGAGGACTGGGATGGGGAGTTTCCGCGCGAGACGCGTGACTTGGTCGCTCTGCCCGGCATTGGCCCGGCAACGGCGCAGGGCATCCGTTCGTTTGCATTCGATCTTCCGGGCGTGTATTTGGAGACCAATGTGCGCACGGTCTTTTTGCATCATTTCTTTCCCGATGTGCCGGCCGTTCCCGATCGCGAACTGGTGCCGCTGATCCAAGCTGCCTGTCCGGCGGCCCCCGGTGCGGCGGCGGACGAGATCGCGCCCTTTGCCGCGCCTCAAGACGATGCCGACACGCCGCGCGCGTGGTATTACGCATTGCTGGATTACGGCGCGTATCTTAAAAAGACACTGCCCAATCCGTCCAGGCGGTCGGCGGGCTATAGTCGTCAGTCCAAGTTTGAGGGCTCGCGCCGCCAAAAGCGCGCCCACATTGTGCGCATGCTGCTGGCGGCGCGCGATGGGCAACCGGCAGGTATTACGCTCGATGAAGCCGTTGCAGGCGTTAACGAGATGGAGACGGCAGCCGGCCGAGAGCCGGTCGAGCGCGAGCTGGTCGCAAGCATTCTTGCCGATCTGGAGCGCGAGGGCTTTTGCGGCTCCGAGGGCGATCGTTGGCTGAGTGTGTAGCTCACTCGAATCTGAAGAACGGGATTGTAAGGTTTAAATTCTCGGCATGAGGGCATCCTTAAAGCAAGGCCGCTCAAAGTCTGTGGGCGGCATGCGTTGAAGGGAAGTACACCTATGGATTTTGAGAATTCCCAAACCAAGAAGAACCTCGAGACCGCTTTTGCCGGTGAGTCCCAGGCGCACACCAAGTATCGCTACTATGCATCCAAGGCCAAAAAGGACGGCTACGTTCAGATCTCGAATATTTTTGCCGAGACGGCGGGCAACGAGTCCGAGCACGCCAAGCTGTGGTTTAAGTATCTGCACGACGGCGCCGTTCCGGGCACTCTGGACAACCTGCGCGACGCCGCTGCGGGCGAGAACTACGAGTGGACCACGATGTACGACGAGTTCGCCAAGACCGCCGAGGAGGAGGGCTTTGCCGAGATCGCCGAGAAGTTCCGTGGCGTCGCCGCCGTCGAGAAGGCCCACGAGGAGCGCTACAACAAACTCGTCGAGCGCATCGAGTCGGGCGAGGTGTTTGAGCGTGAGGGCGTGAAGGTGTGGAAGTGCCTGAACTGCGGGCACCTGCATGTTGGTGCCGAGGCGCCCGAGGTGTGCCCGGTGTGCAATCACCCGAAGGCGTACTTTGAGGAGCAGGTGGTGAACTACTAGTGCGTGGCGCTGGCTGCTGCGGAGCGCGGGGCGGGAGGCCGGATTCCCTTCCCTCCCCGCTCACGGCTCCGCAGGGTCGCGTTGAGGGAAGGCAATCCGGCCTCCCGCCCTGCGCTCCGGCTTTGGGTTGTCGCGTGCTCGTTACTGAAAAGCTGATTAGAAGTTTGTGTGCCGCCCCTTTTGGGCGGCACGTTTTGTATAGGGATTGGGTTGCGGCCATTTGGTTGATGGTTCGGTTATTTGGTTGACGGGGCTTGCTCCGGGTTGGGGCGGCGCCGTTGTTTAGGGGGTACACTGGGTGGCGACTTTTAGTTTATCTACTACCTGATGGGGTGTTTTTTATGGGTAAGAAGTCTCGGGCTCGGGTTGCTGCGGCGGGGACTCGCAAGGATCCTGGTCGTCGGGTTGCCGAGGGTAAAAAGGCCGATCGTGCTGAGAAGGACAAGAAAGTCGACGTGCATGCTCATCCTGAGTGGGCGCCCCATTTGAATTCGGCTAGTGAGGATTTGACTGCCAAGCTGTTTACGATGGTCGAGGTCATCTTGGGTGTGGTGCCCGTGGTGGTCATTGGCCTGTTCCTGGCCTCTAAGGATGCCACGAGCGTGGATAAGCTCACCGGGGTCTTTTCGCAGGACCCCTCGATGGTGGTCACGTTTATTTCTGCGTGCTTGCAGCCGTTTGTGGCGTACATGCTGTATATGGTCTACCACAAATACTGCGAGGGTAATGCAGGCTTTGCCGCCGGCAACCTGATCGGTCTTTTGTGTTCCGAGATCCTACTGCTCAATATCCCGGGCGTCATCGGTATGGGCATCTTGCTGTGGCGTGTTTGGCGCAACGTCGCCCCACACTTTGAGAGCTGGCTGTTTGAGCGCCGCGTAATGGGCGTGCTGGCAGACATCGCCGGGTCGCTCGTGATTCTCGTCTTGGCATTTATGTGCGCCACCGCCGCCCGAGGCCTTGCGGGCATGTAAGGCTGATTAGAAGTTTGCGTGCCGCCCCTTTTGGGGCGGCACGTTTTTGTATGGGTCCCTGTTTCCACAATTTTCGTCAAGCTTTTGGTTAGATTTTGGTCAGTTGGCGTAAGGGTGGAAGGCCAAAAGATTGCTGGCGAAAAAAGCTCAGAGAAAGTGCTGGTAGGGGAGTTGTTGA
>URFE01000156.1:0-3464 GCA_900546965.1 uncultured Collinsella sp. | reverse complement strand
TGCGGCCTGGCGCTCTTCAACGTGCTTCAGCGCATCCATTTCTTTTACGGAGAAGATTCTGGTATGCGCGTGAAGTCCCAGGAGGGCGTGGGAACGCAGGTCATCGTCGAGCTGAACGGCGAGCCGCATGAGCCTGCGCCGTTGACGGCGTAGCACGCGGTTGGATTGAGAGAAAAAGAGGGGAAGCACATATGCCCGAAGGCTGGAACATCTTGGTGGTTGATGACGAGCCTCCCATTAGGGCTGAGCTACGCTATCTGTTGGAAAAGGATACGCGTGTAGGTCAGATTGCCGAGGCGGGCAATGTCACCGAAGCCGTGGAGTCGATTCTGTCGAACAAGCCCGACGTGTTGTTTTTAGACATTACCATGCCCGGTCGCTCGGGAATTGAGCTTGCCGAGACGCTGCAGAACCTAAAGACGCCGCCGGTGGTTGTGTTTGTGACGGCGTTTGCCGAGTATGCGGCCGATGCCTATAACCTCGATGCCGTCGATTATGTCGTCAAGCCGGTCGAGGACGCACGCCTGTCAAAGGCACTCGACAAGATCGAGGCAGCCTTGGGTGCCCGTCGTGTTATCCATGCTCCGCGCCAGCCTTTGCGTCTGACGGTGGACCGCGGGGGCAAAAAGGTGTTCATTCCCGCCGCAGACGTCTGCTACTTTGAGGCGCGCGCCGATTTTTGCAACGCCATCTGCGCCGAGGGAACGTACCTGATCAATGAGTCGATCTCTTCGCTCGAGCGTCGCTTGGACTCCGAGGGCTTTATTCGCGTTCATCGCAGCTACCTGGTCAATTTGGAAGACGTGCACAATGTTGAGATTGGCTCCACGGGGTTGATGGAGCTCAGGCTCGACCGCGTGAACTCGACGGTACCGGTGTCCCGTCGTCGTGCCGCCGAGGTCAAGTCGCACCTGGGGCTTGCGTAGACGGTCTGCGTGCCGTCGTTTACCATCGCAGGTTTGGCATGGGCGCGCGGTGGGCATAATGGGTGGCATCGAATGAAATCGAAAGGATCATTATGCCCGCGCTTATCACCCATCATCTGTTTGGCGAGGAAAGCATCGACCGTCTTCCGCAGGGCGTCATCACGTCCGATGAAGAGCGCATTGCCTTTATCTTGGGCAACCAAGGCCCCGACCCGTTTTTCTTTCACATTCTGACACCGCGTGTTTCCGACTGCACGCTGCTAGCGCAGGTCATGCATCGGTCGCGTATGTCTCGCCAGTTCGCGTGCCTGCGCGACGGCGTGTCGCATCTGCTGCCGCGCGACGCCAGCTTGGGTCGCGCTTTTGCGCTGGGCCTGCTGTCTCATTACGTGCTCGACCGCAACGCCCACCCCTTTGTCTATGAGCAGCAGTTTGGCATCGTGGAATCCGACTCAGAGCTTGAGGATTCGAGCAGTCAGGTCCATGCCGTGATCGAGAGCGACCTGGATGTACTGATGCTGCAGCTTAAACGCGCCGGCGCTACGGTCGACGATTACCCGCCGGCGGGCGAGATCGTCACCACCGATCGCATCAATCGCGTGGCCGGCGTGCTGATGAGCTATGTTGCCGGACGCGTGTACGGCATTGACATTCCGGCGGGGGAGTACGGTGCTGCCGTTGCCAATATGCAGCGACTTTACCGCGCGATTGAGCCGGCCGGCTCCGTAAAGACGCGCGCGATCTCGCTGGTTGAGGGCTTGGTGCACGACTACTCGCTGCTCGACGGCCTTGCCCATCGCGTGACGACGGAGCTGCCCGAGCGCACCGGTAACCTGGGCCATCTGACATGGAAGAATCCCTTTACCGACGAGGTCTCGAACGAGAGTTTCCCCGAGGTCTTTGATCGCGCGCTGGTCGATTACGAGTGCACGGTCGCACGTTTTATCGAGACCGGTGACATGGATGCCGTGACCAGTCACGTCAACTACAGCGGTCGCGTGCTCGAAGCCGATGAGGAGTTCGACCGCGAGGAATAGGGCCCGTGCGTGCCCCTTTGCCGAATCCTTATCGGCGGTTCTGGACAATTGGGGTACGATGAACTAACTGCATATCGGGCGAATACGAAGGGTCCCTGTCCATGAAATACACCAAGCTCGAGCGTAACTGGGTTATGTATGATGTGGGCAATTCGGCCCTCGTGCTGCTCAATACCTCGGTGGTGCCCATTTACTTTAACGCCATCAATACCGGCGCTTCCTCGGCAGACCTGGTGGTCGCTTGGGGCAACGCGCAGACGATCGCCTCGCTGGTCATCGCCATGCTCATGCCCATTCTGGGCGCACTTGCCGACTACGCCGGCAACAAGATCAAGTTCTTCTTGGGCTTCTTCCTTACGGGCCTGGTTCTTTGCCTGGCGCAGGCTATCCCAATGTCCGCCATGGCATTTTTGACCGTGTACGTGCTGTGCACCATCGGCCTTAACTCTTCTATGACGTTCTACGACGCCATGCTGCCCGACATTACCACCGACGAGCGCATGGACGCCGTGTCCAGCTCGGGCTATGCCTGGGGCTACATCGGTTCCACCGTGCCGTTCATCATCTGCCTGGCGCTCATCATGGGTGGCCCCGCTCTGGGCGTCCCCACCATGCTGGCAACGCGTCTGTCGTTTATCATCACTGGTGCCTGGTGGCTCATCTTTACCCTGCCGCTCATTCGTACCTATAAGCAAAAGTACGGTCGCGAGCGCGGTCCCCAGGACACCATCGGCCATATCGTGGGCGGTGTGTTCTCCGAGGTTGGACACACCATGCGCGAGATCGCCCACAACAAGACCGTGCTGGTCTACATGATCGCGTTCTTCTTCTATATCGACGGTGTGCACACGGTCATTTCCATGGCTACCAGCTACGGCTCGGCTTTGGGCATCGATTCGACGCAGCTGGTGCTTGCGCTGCTCGTTACGCAGTTCGTGGCCTTTCCGTCCGCCATCATCTACGGCAAGCTCGCCGGCCGCGTGGGCACGCTCAACATGATCTTGGTGGCAGTCGCCGCCTATATGGGCATTGTGCTGTTCGCCGCGTTCTTCCTAAAGACCGCCTTTGAGTTTTGGGTGCTTGCCATTATGGTCGGCCTGTTCCAGGGCGGCGTGCAGGCGCTTAGCCGTAGCTACTTTGGCCGCATTATCCCCAAGGAAAAGTCCAACGAGTACTACGGCTTCTTTGACATCTTTGGTCGTTATGCAAGCGTTATGGGCACCTTCCTGGTGTCGGTCGTCACCTCGCTGACCGGCAACCCGTCGCTGGGCGTCCTTTCCATTGGCGTGCTGCTGATCGTTGGCTTTATGCTGCTGGTCCGCCTGTCCCGCATGACTCGGGCGGCAGAGCATGCCGCATAGGAGCGAGCGGCTATTGTGCCTGTCCACGGTACTCTTTTGGGGTTATCCGCAATAAACATTGCGACTTGCGAGCAATGATTTGCCCAAGTGGGTATGATGGAATCAGCTAGGTCGCGGGGCGTCGCCTGTGTTTGGCGGCG
>URFE01000155.1:0-3492 GCA_900546965.1 uncultured Collinsella sp. | reverse complement strand
CGCACATGTGCGGATGAATGTGGGAGGTGTTCGGATGAAGTTGATAATCAAGGGCGATACGTTGAATCCTGCATTAACTCAATCGCAACCCAAGTCAGTTCGCGACCATTTGAGATAATTGCTGTGGATGATGGTTCTACCGATAATACCGGGGTCATTCTTGATGAAATATCATCCCGTGTAGCCAATCTAAATGTGATCCATCAGCCTAATCAGGGACATTCGGGTGCAAGGAATACCGGAATTGTAAATGCAAAAGGATCTTATCTTGTATTTGTCGACTCCGATGATTTACTCAAATCAGATGCTCTTGAGAAATTAGCAAATTCCATATCATTATCTGGAGCCGACTTTGTTACAGCTTCATATGACAATATGAGCGAAGATGGCAGTGCGATTAGCCCCATCGATGGTAGGCGGCAGCATGGCGCTCCTTGGGCGAGAATATACTCTCGTGATGTGTGGCGCGATGTTGATTTTCCTGAAGGATATTGGTTTGAGGATACGGTTCAAGGGTTTCTCATTGACCCGAGATATTCTCAAGCATATTTGGACGAGAGCGTTTATCTATATCGTAACAACAGCGAAGGCATCACGGCTCGATGCTCGTTAAGTAAAAAAGGACTCGACTCTTTTTGGATTGTCAAAGCATTACTTAATCGTGCTGAATTGTTTGGAATTCCTTACGACCAGAAGATGCATGATCGAGTAGTTAAGCAGCTCGGCCCGATTCTCTGGTGGCGCTGCGCTGCGTTGAATTCTGCGGAGAAGAAGGCGCTGTTTATTTGCGCATGCGACCTTTATTTAAGTAGAGTTGGGAATATGAGCTGTAGCTTTGGCGGATTGTGGAACGATCTTGAAAGGGCCCTTCGCGAGCGGAACTACTTGTTGTGGAAGGCTGCGATATACGCTATGTCCTAGTGTGAATGTTGGCTTCATTAGTAAAATATAGGAAAAGGCTCGAGCGAGATTAATCTGTCTCGTTCGAGCCTTATTTCAAGAATTTGATAGCGGTTAAACCTTTGATTTTTATTTCTGCTCTTAGCTTGCAGAATTAAAGCTCATCCCAACTAAATGCTACTGAATAGGTGGCTGAAGGGGCCGGGGAGAGCGCCCGGCGCTGGTCGCGCGTCCCGTACGGTTCGCACAGGCGGGCGGGGTTGCCCTCCGCAGCGCTGGCGTTCGCGAGGTTGAGGGCGAGCCCCGACGCAGAGCGGAGCTCGTAGTAGCGGCCGCAGCTCGACAGCCCCCCCATAGCTGCGAGGCCGAGACGTCCGGCGCGGCTAGGACCGCGGAGCGACCGATCTCGGCGAGGGCGAAGCCCCCGGAGAGGACGCGGTAGCGCCCGGTGGCGCCGTCGCGCTCGAGGGCCAGGGAACCGGCCGAGGCCGACAGCATGCATCCGGACTCGGTTCTGTTGACCTTTCGCATAGATTAATATGACAGCACCCACGCCTGCGCCGCGCTGCCGTTGGCCTCGTAGAGCCACACGAGGTTGCCCTCGGACTTGGAGGCGTAGTGGTCGTCGAGCGCCAGGCCCGTCGACGACGTCACCGTGTAGCCGCGCGCGCACGGCGACACGCGCCACAGCTGGGAGGCCGACCCGTCCGGGTCGGCGAGCACGGCGGCGCTGCCGGACTCGGTGAGCAGCCTGCCGCCCGACGATATGCGGTAGAGCCCCGTTGCGGGGTCGCGCTCGAAGGCGAGCGCCGCGGCCCCCCTCGAGAGCGAGCAGCCGGAGGCGGAGGCGGACACGGCCATGCGCCCGTCAAGCGAGGTGGCCAGGCGGTAGGCCCCGTCGTCGATGACTCTCTCCAAAGCTTTCTTTTTGTATTCAGCTTTCAGATCGTACTTGGCGCTCCATTTGCTGTTCGATTTCTTGGTGACGTTTGATGTCACGCAAAGCTCAACTTTGGCATTGTCGGTATTCCACTCCCTCTGATTCATCGCATACGCAACGATCCCGTTCTGAATCCCCGATATACTCGGCGGAAAGGACTGGTTATCAGCATCAATGGAAAAGCTCTCTTCCTTGGCATCCAGGTGCTGCTGAATTCGGTCGGCATACTTCTCTGCCCATTCATCGGCCTTGCCATTTCGCACAAAGTAATTGTTGGATAGGTCGGTCGAGCGGTAGGCGTAGTCGTCCTTTTGGTAGTTTGCCGTGTGGTCGGAGTGGGCGATTGCCATGAGCTCGTCGGTCAGGCCAAAGTACAGATGGCGCTGGTCCAGGTCCCCGTACCAGTTGTCGCTGGTGTCGTCCCAGGTTAGGTCCATCTGGCACCATTTGCCGACGATCTTTACGGCGTTCCAGGTGTGGCCGTTGCCGGTGATGCGGCTGTTGGCGATGCCCGCTGCGTCAAGGAGCTTGGAGTAGATGCGCTGGTAGCTCTCGCAGGTGCCCTGGTGGCGCGTGAGGCCGCTTTCGGCCGAGCACCAGTTAAGGTCGTGGTCGTATTCCAGATGGTCAAGAGTCCAGTCGTGCAGCCACAGGGCGCGGGCGTAGTCGGACCCGTCGGTATCGGCGCTGCATTTGTCGACTGCGGACTTCACGATGGCGCTGACCGCCGGATAGGCGTCGTCGTTCGCGCTCGCAAACACGTTTGAGCGCAGATAGTACACGCCGGCCGCCTTATCCATCAGGTAAAAGCGCAGGTAATAGGTGCCGCTAGCGGTCATTTCGAACTGGTAGTCGTGCGATGTGCATTCGCCGGTGTATTGCTGCCACTGGTTACGGCTGGGGTCGGCAACGCTTTCGCTGCTACCGTCGGGATCCATATACGTCGGTGCGTCCATGCGGAATTGGTACGCACCGCTTCCGCCCGTCGCAGTCACATGGAACGTGGTCTCCTGGCCGAGCCTCGGGTCGTTCCATTGGACGGTGAGCGTGATGTCGCCGCTTTGCGCGGTGGTGCTGTGCTGGTAGTTCGCGGCCGCGTTCGCCGGTTTGATTTCAAATGGGATCGCGCAGGTGCCGCTGTAGTTCTGGTCGTCGGCGGTCACAACGGCGGTCGCCTGACCGATGGCTACGTTGTTCTCGTAGGCGACAGTGTACTGGTCGCTCGGCACGGTCGACGACGTGACGGTGGGCATCACGGGATTGCCCGTGTAGCGAATGTCGGTGTCCTCGATACTGAACATGCTGGCGTCGATCGGCTGCGTTGCGTTGGCCGTTACATTGGTGCCGGAGGCGGCGCTGATTTGATCGTTTGCCCGGGCTTGGCCCGACGTGGTTTCGGCTGGGCTCTCGTTAGGTTTGCCGGCGCTTTGCGCGGCGGGTTCTGGCGCACTGGCGATTTCGGCAAGCGCGGGTGACGGGATAAAACCAACCGTCATTACGAGCGAGAGCGCGATGGAAAGGACGCAGGAGGCAGGCTTACGCATGACGGCCCCTTTTCTGTAATCGGAACAGGTACGATTCTGCAAGCGTACCGGCATTTAATATGAGCAGGACATTGTCAAGAGGCAAAATCGGGCCTGGCCCCAACGATA
>URFE01000154.1:0-3506 GCA_900546965.1 uncultured Collinsella sp. | reverse complement strand
GCTGCGGAAACGCGGGGTCCGTTCAGGCTGTTGCGTTGAGATTGAAAATCAACCGGTCGCGCGGCTTCATCGGGGTTTTAACGCAGCTCTAAAGAGTGCGAAACAGCTCGGAAAACCTTGCTTCGTAGCATGAGCCTAACGATTGATACCGCCTATGCGCACGGAAGGGTTGTGGGAAAGATGGTCAATTATGGGTTTGGTATGCCGACACGCCTTGTTGCGGATGGGGACGTGGCTCGCTGGTGCGGACGATTGGTCGCTCACTACGGTGGCACCAAGGCGCTGGTCGTGCTGGGCGGAGACAAGCATACGCGTGATGAGCTCGTCTCGGCGGCGCTCGGCTCGCTTGATCGAGCTCTGCTCGAGCGCGTGCTTTTTCGCTGCGGCTCGGTTGAGGGTGACGGGGGAGACGAACTGATCGACGAAGCCGTGGCCCTGGCGACCGACGAAGGCGTGGACTTTGTCCTGGCGATCGGCGATGCCGATACTGCCGGCTTTGCGCGCGAACTCGCTCGTCGCATGGCGGCGCTCGATGCCGGCGAAGACGGTTTTGTCCCTTATGGATGCATTCTCTCGGAGGGCAAGGTGCCTGCTGTCGTGGGCACCGGTGAGGTTCCCGTTTTTGCCATTATCGCGCCCGAACTGCTGGAGGGCATCGGGTCTCCTCTGCGTGAGTTGCTCGGTAGCGTCTGCGCCGCGGCCTAATATTTGCCATAAAAGGACGGGTTATTTTTGGTTGGTAAAGCGTTTGACCTGCCAAAATAAGCCTGTCCCTTTTTAATCGGTTGCCGTTTGGGGGCCGATTGGCAACGCTCGCTGATTGTAGTCTTGACCTGCGCTAGAATAGTGGCATCTGAATGTCCGGGCGCATGGAGGCGTGCGCCCGTATGCTGAGGAGGACTCTATGGCAACTGTTGCCGCACCTATCGATGCTACGTCGACTGCCGCTTGGAAGGCGCTCGAGGCTCATCAGGAGAAGCTCGAGGCCGATGGTATCGACCTCAAGGCCTGGTTCGCTGCTGACGCCGACCGCGTGAACAAGCTGAGCTTTGACGCCGGTGACCTGCACTTCGATCTTTCGAAGAACCTGGTGACCGATGAGACCGTCAAGCTGCTGTGCGATCTTGCCCGCGAGGTGAAGCTCGAGGAGCGCCGCGACGCCATGTTCTCCGGCGAGCACATCAACACCACCGAGGACCGCGCCGTCCTGCACACCGCGCTTCGCCGCCCGGTAACCGAGAAGGGCCAGCTCATCGTCGACGGCCAGGACGTCGTCGCCGACGTGCACGAGGTCCTCGATCGCATGTATGCCTTCGCCGAGCGCGTGCGCTCCGGTGAGTGGAAGGGCGTTACCGGCAAGAAGATCGAGCACCTGGTGTCCATCGGCATCGGTGGCTCCGATCTGGGCCCGGTCATGGCCTACGAGGCCCTGCGTCCCTATGCCGACGCCGGTATCGACTGCCGCTACATCTCCAACATCGACCCCAACGACCAGGCCGAGAAGCTCAAGGGCCTGGATCCCGAGACTACGCTCGTGATCATCGTCTCCAAGACCTTCACCACGCTCGAGACCCTCACCAACGCTCGCGAGGTCAAGACCTGGATGCTCGAGCAGCTCAAGGCTCAGGGCGCCATCGACGGCTCCGATGAGCAGAACGCCGAGGCCGTGGCAAAGCACTTCGTCGCCGTCTCCACCGCACTCGAGAAGGTCGAGGCCTTCGGTATCGACCCCGCCAACGCCTTCGGTTTCTGGAACTGGGTCGGTGGCCGCTATTCCGTTGACTCCGCCGTGGGCCTGTCGCTGATCGTCGTGCTCGGCCCCGAGCGCTTCCAGCAGTTCCTCGAGGGCTTCCACGCCATCGACGAGTACTTCTGCAACACCCCGCTCGAGAACAACGCCGTCGCGCTGATGGGCCTGCTCAATGTCTGGTACGTCAACTTCTTCGGTTCCAAGAGCCACGCCGTGCTGCCGTACTGCCAGTACCTGCACCGCTTCCCGGCCTACCTGCAGCAGCTCACCATGGAGTCCAACGGCAAGCATGTCCGTTGGGACGGCAGCGCCGTGACCTCCGACACCGGTGAGATCTTCTGGGGCGAGCCCGGCACCAACGGCCAGCATGCTTTCTACCAGCTGCTGCACCAGGGCACCGTGGTGGTTCCGGCCGATTTCATCGCCTTCGCCAATACCGCCAACCCTGCGACCGATAGCGGCCAGGACGTGCATGAGCTGTTCCTGGGCAACTTCCTGGCCCAGACCAAGGCGCTCGCCTTTGGCAAGACGGCCGACGAGGTCCGCGCCGAGGGCACGCCCGAGCAGATCGTCCCCGCCCGCTGCTTTGAGGGCAACCGTCCGACGACCTCGATCTTCGGCGACACGCTGACCCCGTTCGCGCTCGGCGAGCTCATCGCCCTGTACGAGCACATCACGTTTGTCGAGGGTACGGTCTGGGGCATCGATTCCTACGACCAGTGGGGCGTCGAGTTGGGCAAGCAGCTTGCCAAGCAGATCACCCCTGCCTTCCACGACGATGCCGCCAAGGCCGAGCAGGACGCTTCGACCCAGGCGCTCATCGAGTTCTATCGCGCGCATCGCAAGTAGCCGCTGCTGTTAACGCATCGCGCCTTATAGTCAGGGGCCCGTATCCTATCGGATGCGGGCCCCTTTGCTTTGCCGTGGTCCCGGGGCGCACGGCCTTTGTGGAACATCGCCGGGGCGCCGCGCGCTGCGAGAACCCTGCGCCTAGATCTTGGCCTCCGCATGGCCTCGCTGTGCCTCGGGCAGCTCCCCGTAGAGCGGATGGTCTTCGAGCCTAAAGCGCTCGACCTGTTCGGGAGTGCGACCGCGTACAAAGAGCCACGAGCGATCGATCGGCGTCGCCATGAGCGTGCTGGGTAGCGCGTCGGCGCGGTCGGAAAACACCCGGGCACTCTCGGGATCCTGGAACGCCAGCACCAGATGCGTGTCGCAGTTGCCCATGATGGAGCGTGCGCGTGCCTCGCCATAGAGCGCATCGAGCTGGTTGGTCGACTGCAGCAGCAGCGTTGCCCAGATGTTGCGGCTTCGGATAATCGAGAGCACGTTGTCGATCTGGGGGATCTGCAGATTTGCGAAGTCATCGAGCATAAAGCGCACGGGCACGGGCAGGCTGCCGTCGGGCTGCCTATCGGCCTCACGAATGAGGCCCATAAACGCCTGCGAAATAAAGAGGCCGGTCAGCGGATCGAGATTGCGGTCAATATCGCTCACGGTTACAAACAGGGCGCAGGGGGTGTGTCCCATGGAAGCAAAGTCCACCTGATGGCACTCACGATAGAGCTGTGCCGCACCGTCGAATCCCAGACACATGACCTTTTCGGCAAGGATGCCGACGATGCTCGCGTGCATGCGCTCGGCATTTTGCGTAATGGCGTAGCGCCGCCATAGCGAGAGGGCATAGCTTTGGGGGTCGGTCGTGATCCTGTCTCTTATACACATCTGACGCTGCCGACGACTTAATAGGTGTAGA
>URFE01000153.1:0-3666 GCA_900546965.1 uncultured Collinsella sp. | reverse complement strand
GTCGTCGGCAGCGTCAGATGTGTATAAGAGACAGATATCGACGTGACGGTCGTAAATGTGAGCATCGGCGATCACGTGCAGCAGCTCGCCGGGAATCATATTGACCGACTGCGCGACCATCATGAGCAGAATGGCGTACTGGCACACGTTCCAGTTATTCGCGGCCAAAATGTCCTGGCTGCGCTGGTTGAGAATCATATTGAGCGTTGGCTTGTCGTCCTGCGGACGCTGCGTCACGTTATACGTCACGCTGTACGCGCACGGATACAGGTGCATCTCGGACAAGTCGCTGAACACATAGGTATTCGTCATAATGCGACGGCTATACGGCGTGTTCTTGAGGTCGTACAGCACGCGGTCCATCTGGTCGAAATCGCCCTCGGCATAATGGCTCTTCCGACCAATCTGATAGCCGTAGGCCTTGCCGATGGAGCCAGTCTCGTCGGCCCACTCGTCCCAAATATGGCTATTAAGATCGTGGACGTTATTAGACTTCTTTTGATAGATCCACAGGATCTCGTCCATCGCAGACTTAAGAGCCGTGCGGCGCAGCGTAAGCGCAGGGAACTCTTCGCGCAGGTCGTAGCGCGCCGTGACGCCAAAGTTTTTAATGGTATAGGCAGGGGTGCCGTCCTCCCACACCGGGCGGACCTTTTGGCCCTCGGTCGTGGTGCCATGGTCCAAGATATCGCGGCACATGGTTACAAACTGTTGATCAGCTTTGCTCATTGACCCTCCTGTCAGTCGCCTACAAGCGAGATTCATTGTAGCCCAGGCGCACGCGGCCCCACAGCCCAAACATAAGCCCTCATTTTCTGACATATGACAGAAATTCCTTGCGCAAATCCGCACGTTCGCTATTCTATTGTTGACATATGTCAGATTTGGAGAGTGCATGGCAGGAAGACGCGAAAAATTGCGCCGCGTCGGGATCATCCCCGAATATCGCGGTTTTACCCCCGATGGCCTGGCGAGCGGAGACGCTATCGATATGACAGTCGACGAGCTCGAGGTCCTGCGCCTATGCGACCTGGAAGGCCTCAATCAGGAGGAAGTCGCCCAGTGCATGGGCATTGCCCGCGCCACGGTGGCGGCAATCTGCAGCCGCGCGCATCGCAAGGTGGCAAACGCGCTGGTCAATGGACGGGCGATCGTCATCGAAGGCGGAAACATCGCGTACTCCCCCATCACCACGACAACGGCCGCATGGCCAGCAAAGGAGGTCGGCACCATGAGGGTGGCAACGACGTACGACAACGGCAACATCTTTATGCACTTTGGCCGCAGCGAGCAGTTCAAGATCTACGACATCCAGGATGACAAGGTGCTCAACGAGCAGGTCGTAGGCACCGGTGGCACCGGCCACGGCGCCTTGGCGGGCCTGCTTGCCAACGGTGGCGTTGACACGCTCATCTGCGGCGGCATCGGCGGTGGCGCTATCAACGCGCTTGCTCAAGCCGGCATCACGGTATACGCAGGCGCCCAGGGCAGCTGCGACGCTTGCGTCGAGGCCCTTATCGCCGGCACGCTCGCACAGAACGGCGAGGCCACGTGCGGCTGCCACGGCCATGACCACGAGCACGCCCATGAGCATGGCGAGTCCTGTGGTTGTCACGGCCATCACGAGCACGAGGGCCACGAGGGCTGCGGCTGCCACTAGCGGCACGGCACCGCGAACTCGGGGCGCGACACAGAACGCAACCCAACAATCAAAGCCAACAACAAAGGCCACCCGGTAGCTTCCGAGTGGCCTTTGCCATATCAAGCTGGAATTACAGCACTATTTCTTATTACGCATCTGCGCTTCCATCTGGCGCAGCAGGTCCATATCGGACTTGGGGCCGCCCGTTCCCAGGCCACCCATACCGCCCAGACCCATGGCATCTAGGCCGGGAATATTGGGCATGCGCATCTTTTTGCCCTTCTTACCCTTTTTGCCCTTCTTGCCGCCGGCCTGTGCCTGATTGGCCATCGTGCGCATGCGGCCCATCATCTTGTTCATCTCGCCCCACTGCTTCATAAGGCTATTGACCTCGGTGGGGGTCACGCCGGCGCCCTTGGCAATGCGGGCACGGCGCTGGCCATTAATGATGGAGGGACGCAGACGCTCCTCCTTGGTCATCGACATGATAATGGCCTCGTTCTTATCGAAGATGCCCTCGTCCAGGTTGCCACCCATCTGGTTGAGCGCACGCTGGCCGCCGGGGAGCATGCCCAGGATGCCCTTCATGCCGCCCATCTTCTTGACGGCCTTCATCTGGTCGAGCATGTCGTTCATGGTGAAGCCCTCGCGCAGCATTCGCTCGGCAGCCTCGAGCTGCTCGGCGTCGGCCGCCTCCTGGGCCTTCTCGATAATGCCGACAACGTCGCCCATGCCAAGAATGCGCTTGGCCATACGATCGGGATAGAACGGCTCCAGCGAATCGGGCTTCTCGCCCATGCTCACGAACTTGATGGGCTTGCCGGTCACCTGGCGCACGGAAAGCGCGCCGCCGCCACGGGCATCGCCGTCGAGCTTGGAGATGATCACGCCGTCAAAGTCGGTGCGCTCGGCGAAGGTCGAGACGACGTTGACGATATCCTGACCGGTCATGGCATCAACGACCATCAGTACCTGATCGGGCTTGACGGCCTTCTTGATGTCCACGGCCTCCTGCATCATCTGCTCGTCGATCTGCAGACGACCGGCGGTATCGACGATGACCACGTCGCGCAGGTGGTCGACGGCCTCCTGGATGGCGCCCTTGGCGATATCGACCGGGTGCTCGCCGTCACCGCGGAAGACCGGCACGCCGATCTCTCCGCCAAGCGTGGCCAGCTGGTCGGCAGCGGCAGGACGATAGACGTCGCACGCGGCGAGTAGCGGTGAGCGACCCTGCTTCTTGAGCAGATAAGCCAGCTTTACGGCTGCCGTAGTCTTACCGGAGCCCTGCAGGCCCACGAGCATGATGACATTGGGGATGCGGTTGCTAAAGACGAGCTTGCTCTCGGTGGAACCGAGCATCTCGGTGAGCTCGTCGAGCACGATCTTGACGACGTTTTGCGCCGGTGACAGCGACTCCATGACCTCGGCGGTCATGCAGCGCTCCTTGGTCTTGGCGACAAACTCCTTGACGACCTTAAAGTTGACGTCGGCCTCGAGCAACGCCATGCGAATGTCGCGCATGGCAGAGGTGATATCGGCCTCGGTCAGCTTACCCTTGCCGCGCAGGCGGTCAAATGTGTCGTTGAGGCGATCGCTCAGGGAATCAAACACTAGTCACTCCTTAATTGGACTCGCCCACCAGGGCGCGGCAGAAATCTTTGGCATTGAACTCCTGCAGGTCATCGACCTGCTCGCCCACGCCCACGCGCAGGATCGGGAGCTTAAGCTTCTCGGCCACGGCCATGGCGATACCGCCCTTTGCCGTGCCGTCGAGCTTTGTCATGATAATACCGTCCAGGCCAAGCGCCTCGTTAAACTCGAGCGCCTGGTTCAGACCGTTTTGGCCCGTCGCGGCGTCAATCACAAGCACGACCGAAACCGGCATGGGACCGGCGGCCATATTGGCGGCGCGCTTACGGGTCACATTGACCACCTTGGCGAGCTCGCGCATGAGCTCAGGGCTCGTGTGCAGACGCTGTCTCTTATACACATCTCCGAGCCCACGAGACATCTCAGGATCT
>URFE01000152.1:0-3689 GCA_900546965.1 uncultured Collinsella sp. | reverse complement strand
GGCGTGAGCGGCATCATGTCGGACACGGTGCCCAGCGCCGCGACCTCGATTAGCGAACGCCAATACGACGGCTTGCCCAGGCGCTCACCCAGGACTTGCACCAGCTTGAGCGCCACACCAGCACCGGCAAGCTCACGCGAGGGGCCCTCGTCCTCGAGCTTGGGGTCAGTCAGGGGCACACCCTGCGGCACCTGGTCGGAGGGCTCGTGATGGTCCGTGACCACCAAATCGATCCCCAGGCTCTCCAGGTAGGAAACCTCTTCCTTGGCGGCAATGCCGTTATCGACGGTCACGATCAGCTGGGGGCGAGCGAGCTCGTTAACGCGGTCGAGCGCCGCGCGCGAAAGACCGTAGCCCTCATCAAAGCGATGCGGAATAAACGGCGTGACATCGGCGCCAAACGTGCGCAGCGCCTCGGTCAACAGGCAGGTCGACGTAATACCGTCAACGTCAAAATCGCCAAAGACTGCAATGTGTTCGTGGTTGCGAATAGCACGCTCGACGCGGTCGGCAACGACCGACATGCCCGGGATAATGAGTGGGTCGGCCCAGTCGCGATCGAGCGAAGGCGTCAAAAACAATTGGCCCTCTTTGATGGAGCCAATGCCGTGCGCGACCATAATGCGCGCCACCAGCCCGGGAATGCCCAGACCAGCCGAAAGCTCCTTTTCGAGCTCGGGATTTTGCTGAGCGACCGCCCAGCGATGCGTCGTCTTAAGCGATGACATAGGCACCCACCCCCGATAGGGGCAGGTCGCCGCGATACCTCTCACGGTTCATAGCGATGAGTCCTCTGTGCATGCCCGCTTCGGCAGGCAGATCTGTTGAACGGATTTATTATACCGTGCAGCGCGGACGCACAACATCCAGCACGCCGTGGTTTCGATAAACGAGGGCGGTAATAGCCTCGAAATAATCGAGCGTTTCAGCCACACGGACGCATGCGAGCGTCTAGCATATCCATTCAAAACGGATTCACGAGCAAAGGGAGTCACAAGAGCATATGAAGCAATGGGTTGGACTGGGCAAATTTCTCGCAGGACATATGCAGGTCATCGTTCCGATTTGCGTGGCGCTCGGCGTGCTCTTTCCTCAGCAGATCGGCGTTCTCAAGCCCATCGTTCCCACCCTGTTTGCCTTTATGACGTTCCAAGGCGCGCTCAGCAACACCTTCCACCAGGTGGCTGAGGTGTTCCACCGTCCCCTGCATCTGATTTTGGCGTTATTTGTCTCGGCGGCGCTTATTCCCATCGCGGCCTATGCCATGGGATCGTTGTTCTTTGGTTCCAACCCCAACCTTGTCTGCGGCATCGTGCTCGAATACAGCGTGCCCGTGGCAGTCACCGCTTTTATGTGGATCAGCATGTTCGGCGGCAACGGCCCGCTCGCGCTCACCATCATCCTGACGTCCTCGGTTATATCGCCCGTAACGATTCCGCTCACGCTCAAGCTCCTGTTGGGCGCCACCGTCGCAATCGATGTTCCGAGCATGATGCAGAACATGGCCTTTATGATTGCCATCCCCGCCGTGCTCGGCATCGTGATTAACGAGCTCACGCACGGCTGGGGACACGAGAAACTTTCCCCCGCGCTCTCGCCCGCCTGCAAGTTCATGATGATGGGCGTTATTGCCTCCAACTCCACCGCCATGAGCGAGTACGTGCTACACATGAACGCGGTGCGCCTGGAAGTCGCCCTCTTTATTCTGGTGTTCGCCATCAGCGGTTTTGTCGTGGGCATTCTGGTCGCCCGCGCGTTGCACCTGCCGTATAGCGAGACGACCACCATGTGCTTTACCTGCGGCATGCGCAATATCTCTTCGGGCGCCGTCATCGCCACACAGTATTTTCCCGGCGAGGTCGTGTTTCCCGTCATGTGCGGCACGCTGTTTCAGCAGGTGCTCGCCTCGCTTATCGGGCACTTCTTTGAGCGTCTGACCGGCGAGGAGCGCGCCGCCCAGCGCAAGCGGGTCGAGGCCGGCCGCGACGCCATGGCACGCTAGACTGTCCGCATTACGTGGGGCTAGTCTTGCTATACGAGCGTTTCCAGATGCGCGCGCAGGCGCTCAGCATCGATATCGAGCGTCGTCTCGGCATTGACCTGGGCCAAACGATAGCCGACAAAGTAGGGCGAAACCACCCAACGCGGCAGCGCCTTGGCAATGGTCCGACCGTCCATGTGGTAGAAGAACAAGTTGTACGACTCTGCGCGACCACCATGGTGCTCGTTCAGGATATAGCGCAGAGCTACCTGAATCGCATCGGCGAAGAGGTCCGTCTCGGCTTGGTCTCGCGCGCCATCGCTGGCGGCGATTCCCTGCGGGGCTGAAATGTTGACCTCAAAGAACCCCATAATCGGTTCGGTTGAGATGTCGACCGAGATTCTCCCCTGTTGCCAGACACTGATGCCTTCAAAGTTGGCTGAGGTCAGCGCCGCATAGCCGTCCTCCTGTTCCAAGCCCACAATCTGCATGTGTGGATGGACGAGGCTGCCGCCCGAAAGCGGGCCTTTGTTCTTGTACATGAGCACACTGCAGTACTGTTGGGAATCGATCATCTGCTGCCAACAGCCCAGGGCAAACCGCATCACATGATGCAGCTCATCCGGTTCATAGGTCACCAGGTCGGCGTCGTGATTGGCAGACTCGATCAATACGGTCTGACGTGTGGCCCGCAATGTCTTGAACTTATTCTCGAGCCAGATGCAGTCACCATCGCGCTGGATGATGTTGGCAAGCCCCTCCGTGTCGCAAAAGGGGCACGCGGTGCCAGGGCGACGATTATCGTCGGGCTTACCGCTCGCCTGCTGAACGTCAAATACCAGCGCCACGGGTTATACCTCCAGCGGCACGATCTTGGTGCCATGGAGCTCGGAGACGCCTAGCGCCGCCGCGACCGCGTCGCGATTTGCCGTAGTGATGCCGCCGCCGGGAAGGATGGTCAAACGATCGCCCGCATACTCGATTAAACGAGTCAGGTGATCGAAATTATCCTCGATCGACGTACCGGCAGCGCCGCCATGCGTGAGGATGCGCGTAACGCCGCAGTCGGCAAGTGTATCAATCGCATCGAGCTGAGCCTCGGGCGAGAGCTGGTCAAATGCCATGTGGAAGGTGATGTCGATGGGCTCACGCTTACATTCCTCGGTCGCGCAGCCCGCAGCCATCACGAGGGCGCCAAGCGTAAGTTCGTCGAGCGCCCATCCTCCAGCGCAGGGTTTGCAGCAGCCAAAGACCAAGCCGTCAACGCCCGCACTCACGGCAAGGCCCAAGTCCATCTCCATCATGCGCAGCTCATCCTGGTTGTAGTGAAAGTCGCCGCCACGCGCGCGAATCATGCACATCACCCGTGCATCGTGTTCGTGGGCATAGTTGGTCGTAGCGCTGATAACGCCGGCCGAGGGCGTGGTACCACCGACGGCAAGGTTATCGCACAGCTCGATGCGCCTTGCACCGGCCTCGATAGCCGCCGGCACCCGCTCAAAGTTCTCGGCACAAAACTCGTACAGCATAGATAGACCCCCAAAGACAGTAGATGTTTTCCGACGGGCATTGTCACACATCCCCATGAAGTTGCGGTGGAATAGGGACTGTTTTGGCCTCTGAGACTCCCATTTAGTCCCTATTCCACCGCAACATAAAGGCTGTCTCTTATACACATCTCCGAGCCCACGAGACATCTCAGGATCTC
>URFE01000151.1:0-3740 GCA_900546965.1 uncultured Collinsella sp. | reverse complement strand
AGATCCTGAGATGTCTCGTGGGCTCGGAGATGTGTATAAGAGACAGGTCACGCCCGCGGCGCCGGCGTTTTTCTGCGCGCCGGCGTAAATGAGCCCGTAGCGCTCAACGTCGAGCGGCTGTGACAAAAAGCAGCTCGAGACATCGGCGACCAGCGGTACGTCGCCGCAATCGGGCAGCTCGTGGAACATGGTGCCAAAGATAGTGTTGTTCTGGCAGATGTAGACGTAGTCGAGCCCGTCGCCCGCGGCCTCGGCGGCAATGCGCGCGTTGATGTCGGCCATGTTGGGAATGTGGTCGAAATTGGTGTCTTCGGAGCTCGCGAGCAGCACGGTCTCGCCGTACTTGGCGGCCTCCTTGTACGCCTTGTTGGCAAAGTTGCCGGTCACGACGTAGCCGGCGCGGCCGCGGCGCATGAGGTTCATGGGGATGCCCGCAAACTGCAGCGTGGCGCCGCCCTGCAAAAACAGGACACGGTAGCTGTCCGGGATGCTCAGCAGACGGCGTAGGGTTGCCTCAGCGTCGTCGATGATCTGCTGGTACATGCTAGATCGATGGCTCATCTCGAGCACGGACATGCCGCAACCGCGGTAGTCCATCATCTCGTCGGCGATCTCGGCGAGCACGCTTGTGGGCAGTGCGGCCGGGCCAGCTGAGAAGTTGTGCACACGTGCCATCTTCTATTTCCCCCTCGTAGTCGTTTGAACGTTCGGGATACTTTAGCACAGTGGAGCGCTAGGCGCGACCGCATCACAGCAAAACCCGAGTGCGCCGCTATGATTTACAGGATGGTTACATGGGGGAGGGGTGCTTTACTCCTCAGGCAAATCCAAATCTGCGAGCGAAGGCATGAGGCTTTCTAGGCGCTTGATCTCTTCGTCGCAAATTAGCTACCTCCTGCCCGCTACGACGCGAGCGTGGCGATGACGGCTTCGTCGCCGGCGTATATTAGGGTGTTGCCGTCGGGGATGATCGTTTGGCCGTCGCGCTTGAGCATCACCACGATAAAGGGGTGCTTGCCCTGCGGCACATCGCGAAGACGCTGGCCGGCCAGGCGACCGTGGGGGGTTACGGTGACCTCGCGCAGCGTAACCTCGGCACGCTCTTCGAACGTTGGGGCGGCCATCACCAGCAGATCGCCTTCCTGGATCACGGTATCGCCGTTGGGCAGCACCGGGTGCGCCCCGTCGCGCAGCACCAGGACCACGAGCATGTCCGTCGCGCTGCCAATATCGGCGAGCGAGCGCTCGGCAAACGGATGTCCAGCGCCCACCTTGAGCTTTACAAATGACATGCCGTCCTCGTCGCGGTAGTCGTTAAAGGTGCGGCGCACGTCGCCGGTCGCATCGATCATATCGAGCTTCTTCGCCACCGCCGGCAGCAGCGAGCCCTGCACCACAATGCTCGACACGGCAATCACAAACACCAGGTCAAATAGGTCGTGTCCGCCGGGAACGCCGGCCACCACGGCAAAGAGACTAAAGACGACCGAAGCTGCTCCGCGCAGACCCGCCCAGCTTACGAGCGCAACCTGGCGAGGGTTCGTCCTAAACGGCGCCAGCAGCATGCCCACGGCGATGGGGCGGCTCACGAAGAGCATAAACGCCATGAGTGCCAGGCCCGGTAGCAGCATTTGCGGCAGGCGTGCGGGTGTAACGAGCAGGCCCAGCAAAAAGAAGATGGTCATCTCTGCCATCTCGGTGAGGGTGTCAAAGAAGTGCGCCATCTCGACTTTGCCGGTGATGTCGCTGGCACCCAGCACAATGCCGGCCAGGTATACAGCCAAAAAGCCGTTGCCGCCCAGGTAGCTCGGCAGCGCGTAGGCGACGATGGCCACGGCGAACAAAAAGATGGTCTGCGCGTCCTTGGCCGTTGCGTGCGCGCGTTCAATCAGGCGGCCCGCCGCCCAGCCGATGGCAAGGCCCAGGCCCACGCCCAGGATAATCTGCTTGGCCAGCAGTGCGGGAATGTTGATGTCGCCGCCGGCCGCGAGTGTAGCGAGCACAGCGGTGAGCATGTAGGCGACGGGGTCGTTGGAGCCCGATTCGACCTCGAGCAGCGAGTCGGTGCCGCCCCTCAGCGAAAGGCTGTGCTCGCGCAGAACGCTAAAGACGCTGGCCGCGTCGGTGGACGCCACGACCGATCCCAGCAGCAGGCCGCCGATCCAGTCGAAACCCAGCACAAAGTGGGCGAATACGCCGGTGATGCCGGCAGTGATGACGACGCCGAGCGTGCTCAGCAGCACCGCCGGCGCAGCGACGGGCTTGGCGCGGTCGATATTGGTGTTAAAGCCGCCGTAGAACATGATGAACAGCAGCGCCGTGCTGCAGACGGTTTCGGTGAGTGCGTAGTCGCTAAAGTCGATATGCGTCGGGCCGTTGACGCCCAACAGCATGCCGAGCGCGATAAAGATGAGCAGGGTGGGGAAGGGGAGTTTTTTGCCGACGGGTTTGATGGTCAGGCACAAAATGATGACGAGGCCGATAAAGAGAAGGATCTGGTTCATAGATGGTGTCCGCTCCTGGGTGGTTGGCGTGGCACGGTCAGTTGTCTGCGGTTATTTGTACCCAAAGATGGTGGGTTTATGGGGTTGGATTGCGGGCGTGCGCGATATCGTCATAGACGGCTGCCGTCTTTGCCTCTGCTCGGAAACCCTTTCCAGCTTTATTGCAACGGAGTACAATGGGTAACGTTTAAGTTCAACTTGAAGTTTTAGTTGCGGCACCGGGCTTCGGCCGCAATGCAAGGAGAGGCGTACCATGGCGATCTATGTGACATCTGACGCTCACGGGCACGTGCGTGCGCTTGACGAGGCCCTGTCTAAGATCTCGTTGACGTCCGACGACACACTGTACGTGCTGGGCGACATGATCGATCGCGGGCCCGATCCGGTCGGTGTTATTAAGCTCGTGCGCTCGCTGCCCAACGCCCGCGTGCTCAAGGGCAATCACGAGCAGATCATGCTCGATGCCATCATTGGCCAGGATCCGCTCGATGCCGAGACCTGGGATATCAACGGTGGCTGGACGACGCGCGAGCAGCTCAACGACATGGAATTTGAGGCATACGAGGAGCTCGTGCGATGGATGGCCGCGCTGCCGCTCTACGCGGTGGTCGAGACTGCCGAGCGGCCGTACCTGCTGGTGCACGCCGGCATTCAGACCGAGGCGGCGCGTGCGTTTTTGCTTGAGCATGGTGTCGATTGCGGCGACGGCAGGGGAGCGGTCGATGCCGATCGCGAGCTGCTGCAGCAAATGCTCGCCGTACAGTCGTCCGATGACTTGCTCTGGATTCGCCATGGCTATTGGGATGCCCCGACGGGGCTGCTTTCTGCCGAGGGCAAGGGTTCGGTCGTGGTGAGTGGCCACACGCCAACGGTGTCGCTCGGGCGTTATTGCGAGGTCGGTGGTCTTGCGGGGCTCGATGAGGAATCGGGACGAGGGCAGATCGTGCGCTTGGGCGGCGAGGACACTGCCGGCGTGCCCGATCGCATCGATATCGATTGCGCCGCCGCCACCGGCTCCGAGTTCGGTCGCGTGGGCATCCTGCGCCTGGACGACGGGGCGGAGTTCTACGCGAACATCAACCCGGGCGAATAATCGGTGCAAGGGGTAGCTAATTTTGGACGGGGCCTTTTTTGACTACTTTTGCCCTTCTGCCCGCAAATTGATTTTTCAGGGACGGGGATTAAATAAGGCTCTGTTAGACCAGGATTGACATACATGTGTCCCCACGGTGCCAT
>URFE01000150.1:0-3743 GCA_900546965.1 uncultured Collinsella sp. | reverse complement strand
GCGTCACCAACCCGCCCGCGCAGTTTCCCGAGGACTTTGTCTTTGGCGGCGCCACTGCTGCCTACCAGGTAGAGGGCGAGACCCGCACCCACGGTAAAGGCAAGGTTGCCTGGGACGACTTCCTGGAGGCCCAGGGGCGCTTTTCCCCCGATCCCGCTTCGGACTTCTACAACCAGTACCCCGTCGATCTGGAGCTGTGCGAGGAGTTTGGCATCAACGGCATCCGCCTCTCCATTGCCTGGAGCCGCATCTTCCCCAACGGCACCGGCGAAATCAACCCCGAGGGCGTCCAGTTCTACCACGATCTCTTCGCCGAGTGCCACAAGCACCACGTTGAGCCGTTCGTCACGCTGCATCACTTTGACACGCCGCTTCCCCTCTTTGAGAAGGGCGACTTCCTCAACCGCGAGACCATCGACGCCTTTGTGGACTTTGCCACCTTCTGCTTTAAGGAGTACGCCGACCAGGTGACCTACTGGTTCACCTTTAACGAGATCTGGGCCGACGCCTCCAACACCTACATCGAGGGCACCTTCCCCGGTGGCGTCAAGGCGCATCTGGCCGAGGCCTTCCAGTGCGAGCACAACATGATGCTCGCCCACGCCAAGGCAGTACTGGCCTTCCACAGCGGCGGTTTTAAGGGCAAGATCGGCGTCATCCAGTCGCTGGAGTTTAAGTATCCGCTCAACGAGAACGACCCCGCCGACATCAAGGCCGCCAACAACGAGCACGTGCTGCAGAACCAGTTCTTGCTCGACGCCACCTTCCGCGGCGACTATGCGCCCGACACCCTCGAGTGCGCCAACCGCCTGGCTGCCGTCTCGGGCGGCACCATCGAGATCCTAGACGAGGATCTGGAAATCATGCGCGAGGCCGCGCTCTACAACGACTACCTGGGCGTTAACAACTACCAGTGCCGCTTCTTGAAGGCTTACGACGGCGAGAACGACCTGCACCACAACGGTACGGGCGAGAAGGGCACTGGCCGCTGGCGCGTTAAGGGTATTGGCGAGCATGTGAACAAGCCTGGCATCCCCACCACCGACTGGGACTGGATCATCTATCCCGAGGGCCTGTTCGATCTGCTCGTCTACATTAAGCAGCGCTACCCCAACTACAAGCAGATTTTCATCACCGAGAACGGCATGGGCTACAAGGACCCCTACAAGGACGGTTTTGTGGACGACCAGCCGCGCATCGACTACATCGAGCAGCACCTGCGCTGGTTGCTCAAGGCCATGGAGGTGGGCGTCAACGTGGGCGGCTACTTCCTGTGGAGCCTGCAGGATCAGTTCTCCTGGACCAATGGCTACAACAAGCGTTACGGCTTCTTTTACGTTGACTTTGAAACCCAGAAGCGCACGCCCAAGGCAAGCGCCTACTGGTACAAGCACGTGGCGCAGACCCGTCGTCTGGACTAGTGGCTGGCGGGGTTGCCCGCTCACACAACCTGTCCCCATTTCTCAGCCGGGGGCGGCACGTCACACGGCGCGCCGCCCCCGGTCTTTTTGTTTTTGGGCTGGTCGGGAGCCGTTTGTCTCGATCTGTAACATCTAGCCGAGTTTTTTGGTCCTAGCTGTTACAGATTGAGACGAACAGGATTGCTCTTTCCGAAGAATCTAAATCTGTAACACGTAGCCCGCTTTTGACCGTCTACCTGTTACAAATCGAGACAAACGGAGTAGGACCTAACCCCGTATGTCCCTAACAGTCGAGCGTTCGACCAGCGTACTCGGCACATGAATCGCCTCGATAGACGAGCTCTCTCCAATCGCCGCCTCAAACGCAAGCTTACCGACACCGCGCAAATCAAATCGCAGCGTCGTCAGTCGATTGTGAGGAACAAGTCCCTCGAGTGCGTCGTCGATACCAACCACGCTCACGTCGTCGGGCACGGACAGGCCCGCGTTCTCGAGCGCGGCGATAACGCCCAGCGCCATCTGGTCATTTGCCGCAAGCACGGCAGTCGGCGCCTGCGACCCGCCGGCAAGCACCTCGGCCGCAATCCGCTCGCCCATGGCGTACCCACTGTCCGCACTCCAATCGCCACGCAGCATCGGAGCGGCATCGACATGAGCACGACCCAGCGTATCGCGCCAACCGGCCTCACGAAAACGCGAGGAAATCGAGTTTTCCGGACCCGCCACAAACCGCATATTCGAGTGACCATGTTCCAGCAGATAATTGGTCAACAGCTCGCACGAACCATACTGGTCGGAGTCGATCGTCGTGCAGCGCGGATGCGCATACATGGACAGGATGACCGTTCGCACTCCCGGCTGGGGAACAAACTCCTCAAAATCGGGAGCCATGCGGTTCATGTTGAGAATCATGCCGTCGACGGGTCGCTCGACCATGCGGCGCGAGGCATCGGCAAGTGCATAGGGCTTGTCGCCGCCCATCTCGATCATAGTGACGGCAAAATCGTGCTCGCGCGCCGCTTGCATGATACCCTCGAGCGTCGCCAGGTTACCGACACGTGTGATGTTGTACATGCACAGGCCAATAGAACGATACGACCCGCCGCGCAACGCCGCTCCAGCAAAATTGGGACGAAAGCCCAGCTCTTCCATGGCGGCCAGCACACGCTTGCGCGTCTTTTCCGTCACGTTGGGCATACCGTTGACCACGCGAGACACAGTCTGGCGGCTCACGCCAGCGAGCGCCGCAACCTCTGCCGCGCTCGCCGAACGACCATTCCTTGTCTGCTGATCCATGCCTTCCACGCTAACCTGCTTCCCAACTATTCCCCGCGCCCATGGCGCATCGTACATACATTGATAACGTGCTCATGATACCCGAGCCATATACCACAACATGAAAACTTCTGTCAATCAAAACCGCTTACCGAACAAATACAACCGTTCGCGGCTGTTTGAAGTTGTTTTGTTTCTATACATCCCAGCCGGATGTTAACGTGCTCATTGTCAAATGTTCACGTGCTCATTTTGGTTCTAATCATTTTAAGATAGTGTTTATCGGGCTTTTTCACCGCTGAACGCTAACCAGGGAGCCTCCTGAGCGCAAACGCACAATATCGAACAGCGAGACGAGAGGGTGTATGCATATGTCTTTGCTAAACCGCGTACAGCAGCTGCCGAAGGGCTTTGTTTGGGGCGCCGCAACCGCCGCGTACCAAACGGAAGGTTCCACGAAGGTGGCAGGCAAGGGTAAGACCATGTGGGACGATTACCTTGTCGCCCAGGGTCGCTTTTTGCCCGACCCGGCCAGTGATTTCTACAACCGCTACGAGGAGGATATCCGCCTTTCTGCCGAGCATGGACTCAACGCCATTCGTGTGTCCATCGCCTGGACCCGCATCTTCCCCAACGGCGACGATGCCGAACCCCTCGCCGAGGGCGTTAAGCACTACCACGAGCTGTTCGCCTGCTGCAAAAAGTATGGCGTCGAGCCCTATGTGTCCCTGCATCACTTTGACTCCCCCGCCGCCCTGTTCAACCAGGGCGACTGGCTCAACCGCAAGACCGTCGACGCCTATGTGCGCTATGCCGAGTTCTGCTTCCGCGAGTTCCGCGAGGTCAAGAATTGGTTCACCATCAACGAGCTCATCAGCCTCTCGCACTCGCAATACATCCAAGGCAACTTCCCGCCCAACCATCACTTTGATGTGACGAGCGGCATCCAGAGCCAGCACAACGAGCTCGTTGCCCACGCCCGCGCCGTCAACCTGTATAAGGATCTGTCTCTTATACACATCTCCGAGCCCACGAGACATCTCAGGA
>URFE01000149.1:0-3831 GCA_900546965.1 uncultured Collinsella sp. | reverse complement strand
AGCGTCAGATGTGTATAAGAGACAGGAATCGAACCAATCGAGTGAGTCCGCAAGCGCCAGCTGGACGGAATGATCGGGCCCAAACGGCTTAGCAGAAAACCCAAACTCCCCAGCTGCGAGCACGGCAGTTGGTACGTTGTACCACAGGCAGTTGCCGCTATCGAACAGCGGAGCAGGCCTTATCTCCAGGGTGTCGACATTGCGGATGATGCCGAAGTTTCGCCAATGGCGGTCGCTGTTGGCCAAAAGGGCATCGCAGACAATCATCTGCGACATAGACCTTCTCACGGCAGCCTCGTCTGCTCCATGCTTACCAAGGAAGCGGCAGTACCGGTCGTACGTCGAGTTTCCCCGCTGGCTACCAAGTGCGCCCTTAACGTAAACAGCCGGAACGTAATCCTCGCGGCCGTCAAGAAAGTCGTCGCACAAACACACAGGGCCATCGAACATCCGCTCAACCGTATAAGGAACAAACTCGCCCTCCGACAGCAAGCGACGATGTAGAGCCGTTGCAACCGCCTCGTTAAAGGGACGCTGATCGTCCATCCCGCAACCTTTAGCCAAAACGCGAATGCCGTTTCGGATCATCCACGATTTAGGGAGCTCGCCCTCGGACGTGTTATCCGGATTTTTAAGACCAATGCCTTCCAGCCAACCCGAACGCTCTTCGGGCGCCGATCGCTCAAAATCATTCTCGAAGTAATTGAGGTTTCGCCATTCGAGCCCGTCGCATTCTGCCGGTCGCAGCCAATAGCAATCCGAAAGCGAGAGGCCCAGGCACTGAACCGGAACCTCGATACCACTGGCAATTCCCAGTTCACGATAGCGCGAGACGAGTCCGGGGCGGACGTCAGGCACCGACCGATGGCCCCACCACACGTTGAGCTCCCGCTTATTCACCGTTGGAGAAGAGCTCGAGCACGTGCCGAACGGCATTCGTTGCGCATCGAGGACCTCGGCGATTTCGAAGGGAAACTCGCGCGTCGGATCAAACGAAACACGCGCAACCTCGTAATCGGCGGACATCAGCGTAAACTTGCGCCCCACATCGGCCGCAGGACGGCGTCCACGTTTGCGGACCTTTTGATAAGCGACCGCAGAATTGTACTCGACCATCTTCCGGCCGCCCACAATATCGCACACAAGCGTCCCCGATGCGGCAAGTTGCGATATGCGGGCTTTCGTAACGCCCAACAGGCGGGCGGCATCACCCATAGACAAGTACTCAAACGTATCCATACACCGCATCACCTCGTTAAGCAATTAACACGTTTAAGTTAATAGATTACATACATCATAATACTAAACATCCTAAAGCGAAAAAAGGCCCGAGAAATCGGGCCTTAGCGATCGGTCAGCCGAGTCGCAAGCTGCTCCCCTAGCGTTGTACGTAGGCGCGAACCAGTTCAAAGGTGTTGCGCACGCCGTCGATGTGGCTGCGCTCGTAGTTGTGGCTCGCGTACACACCGGGGCCGATCAGGCCGTGACGGATGTCGTAGCCGGCAGAAAGCGTGGCCTCAACGTCCGAGCCGTAATGCGGGTACACGTCGATGGCGTAATCGAGCTCGAACTCGCGCGCGATGTTGGACAGCGTGGTCACCAGGTCGTAGTTGTAGGGGCCACCCGAATCCTTGGCGCAAATCGAAACCATGCGCTCGGTGCAGCCCAGGTCGTCACCCACGCAGCCCATGTCCACGCTGATCATCTCGCGCGTGTCAGCCGGCACAAAGGCACCGCCGTGGCCGACCTCCTCGTACACCGTAAAGAGCAGCGAAACCTTGCGCGAAAGGGTCACCTCGCCGTCAGCAACGGCACGGGCCAGACCCAGCAGAATCGACGCCGACAGCTTGTCATCCAGGAAGCGGCTCTTAATGTAGCCGCTCTCCGTCACCGTGGTACGCGGATCCATAGCGATGATGTCGCCGGTCTGAATACCCAGCTCGAGCACATCGTCCTTGCTGTCGACGTTCTCGTCGAGCAAGATCTCCATGTTCTTCTCGATGGTCTTGACCGGCTCGTCGGCCACATGCGCCGAAGGCTCGGTATTGAGGACCACACCCGTGTAGACATTGCCATCGCGCGTATAAACGGTGCAGTTCTCGCCATCGGCCGTAGACCACTGATGCCCACCAAGCGTTGTGGGACGCAGGCGGCCATTGTCCTTGATGGAGCGCACCATGGCGCCCAGAGTATCGACATGGCTCGCCAACACAAGCGGCTCACCCTCACCACCAAGCTCAACGAGCACATTGCCCTTATTGGAGCGCTCGGGCCCAAAGCCCATATCGCGCAACGTCTCCATCAGATAATCAGTCGCCGCACGGGTATAGCCCGTAGGCGAAGCGATAGAAGTCAGCGTCTTAAGCTGTCCTGCGATATAGGAGAGCGTCTCCTCTAGAGAAGCATCAGTATTAGAAGTCATATGCATCCTTCCAAGTAAAACTAAGGCCGAGTCCCGATTTTAACCGTTCTGCACGTGCAATGCCCCAGGAGCCGAGCCGACTCCAGACGTCCCCGCACCGGTTTTGTGCACGTGCACGGTTTACAATCCCAATCTTGCATAAATCCTATCGGTATCTGCATAGAAATGAGGCATCTTTTTGCTTCGTCTCAGGGTGCCCCACCTTGGGCCGTGCAAAAAACGGAGTATTCAGCACCGTGGGCCCCAACAGCCCCATCGCGAACGACAAAACGACGCGGTTACAGCAGTGTTGCAGGTCGTCGCAAAGCAAAAACTCAGTAACAACCCCCTCCGCTCATCGATAGCCCACCCACATTGGCTGTCGATAGGCGCCTGTGGGCCACTACGGCCCATTCACAACGTTATGCATTTTTAAGAGCTTGCTGAATACTCCCAAAAATGCACGCTGGGAAGTGCACCACCTATCCGCAGCGGGCAGTATGCCTTGGTTTTGCCCGTCTCGGGGCATCGACGCAGCACAAAAAGCCCCGCCGTGCGTAGCACGGCGGGGCCAGCGGCAAGTCAAAAGTCCATACGCCTACAGGCGAAAGAACACCAAACTAGACTAGGCAGCCGGGCAGATCTTCTTGAAGAGCTCGATGACGTCGTCGAGCGTCGCCTCGCGCGGGTTGCCCGGGAAGCAGGCGTCGGCCATGGCGTCCTTGGCCAGGACCTCGATCTCATCAGCCTTCATGGCCTCGCAGACGTGCGGGATGTTCACGTCGGCGGAGAGCTGCTTGACGGCGGCGATGGCGGCATCGGCGGCCTCGTCGGTGCTCATGCCCGTGGTGTCAACGCCCATAGCGACGGCGACCTTGGCCAGGCGCTCGGCGCAAACCGGCTTGTTGAACTCCATGGCAATCGGCAGCAGCATGGCGCAGGCGACGCCGTGCGGGGTATCGTAGTGAGCGGACAGGGTGTGAGCCATGGCATGGTCGATGCCCAGGCCGACGTTGGAGAAGCCCATGCCGGCGACATACTGGCCAAGAGCCATGCCCTCACGGCCGGAGCCGGGCTGGCCGGACTTGGCCTCGGCAACGGAGTCGCGCAGGTTCTCGCTGATCAGCTTAATAGCCTCAAAGTGGAACATGTCGGAGAGCTCCCAAGCGCCCTTGGTGGTGTAGCCCTCGATAGCGTGGGTCAGAGCGTCCATGCCAGTGGAAGCGGTCAGGCCGGCGGGCATGGAAGCCATCATGTCGGGGTCGACGACGGCGACCTCGGGGGCGTCGTTGGTATCGACGCACACGAACTTGCGGACCTTCTCGGGGTCGGTGATGACGTAGTTGATGGTCACCTCAGCGGCGGTACCGGCGGTCGTCGGCACGGCGATGGTGAACACGGCGTGGTTCTTAGTCGGAGCAACACCTGTC
>URFE01000148.1:0-3864 GCA_900546965.1 uncultured Collinsella sp. | reverse complement strand
TACACCTATTAAGTCGTCGGCAGCGTCAGATGTGTATAAGAGACAGATAATATATAGACAATGTCATACAGGAGGTATCCATGGCTGCGTCTGTGTTGAGTGTGCGGGTAGACTCGTCAATTAAAGATTCATTTGCGGAGCTGTGCGAAGAACTCGGCATGACTTCGTCCGTTGCGGTCAATATGTTCATGAGGCAGATGTTGCGCGAGCGCTCGCTGCCGTTTGTTCCTTCACTTGGTAAAAACTCTGCGAGCGAAAACGTCGCCGCAGACATTTTGGATATTGCCCAGATTGAGTCCGCCGTCCGCGAGGCAGCCAGCTCGATTCCCGCCATCAAAACCGTGATTCTTTTTGGTTCGTATGCCCGTGGCGAGGCGCATGTCGATAGTGATATTGACTTGCGTCTCGAAGTCGATCGCGAGCAGGGCTTCGGTCTTTTCGCGTTGTCGGCGTTTGGTGAGGCGGTGCGCAAAGAAACCGGGAGGCAGGTTGACCTCGTCTCTAGTGATCATCTTGATGACGATCTTGCCGCGGTAATCGAGCGCGAAGGAGTGATCCTTTATGATCGCGCGTAAGTCAGACGGTCTCCGCGCTCAAGAGGTTTTGGAAGCCATCTCTGAAACGAACGAGCGCATCAAGGCTTTTGATATCACCGAGGACCAGTTTCTGCATGCGAATGACGTGCGGACGAGGGCGTTGGCGGACTCCCTTTTGATGTGTGCGCTTAGGGTGACGGAAGAAGCGGGCAAGTTGTCGGAACGCTCGCAGCGGCTTCATCCCGAAATTGAGTGGCGTGGAATTGTCGGCATGAGAAATTATCTTGCGCATGATTACGGCAATGTCGACCGCTCGGTTGTTTGGGATGCAGCGACGAAGGAGTTCCCTACGCTGGAACGAGCCTGTAGACAAATTGTCTCCGAATCTGAACGCTAGTCGCTCGTTCGCAACGGCCTGTTCGCACACGTTTTTTGAGCGCTTGATACGCTTTAACCCTGCGGAAACATTTTTCTGCGATAGTATCTGCGATATAGACCAGTCGAAACCCGCCAGAAAGAAAGGGGAGCGACATGAACCAGCAGAACATCGATTACGTACTTCGCTCTGTAGAGCAGCGTGACATCCGCTTTGTGCGTCTGTGGTTTGTCGACATTCTCGGCCGCCTCAAGAACTTTGCCATTAGCCCCGAGGACCTCGAGGTCGCTTTTGAGGAGGGTATTGGCTTTGACGGCTCCGCCATCGAGGGCTTTGCCACGCCCGAGGAAGCCGACATGCTGGCGTTTCCCGATGCTTCGACCTTCCAGATTTTGCCGTGGCGCCCGAGCCACAACGGCGTCGCCCGCGTGTTCTGCGACGTGTGTACCCCCGACCGCAAGCCCTTCGCCGGCGACCCGCGCGATGCCCTGCGCCGCATGTTCTACAAGGCCGAAAAGGCCGGCTATCTGCTCAACGTGGGTGCCGAGCTGGAGTACTACTACTTCCCCGACGAGCACACCCCCGAGCCGCTCGACAACGTGGGCTACTTCGATCTTTCGGTGAGCGATGCCGCTCGCGACCTGCGCCGCAACACGGTCCTCACGCTCGAGAAGATGTCCGTGCCCGTGGAGTACACCTTCCACGCCGCCGGTCGCTCGCAGCACGGCATGAGCCTGCGCCACGCCGAGGCCCTGAGCATGTCCGACGCCATCACCACGGCCAAACTCATCATTAAGCAGCAGGCTTACGAGAGCGGGTGCCACGCCTCCTTTATGCCCAAGCCGTTGGCGGGCGAGGACGGCAGCGCTATGTTCCTGTGCCAGTCGCTATTCGATCACGACGGCAACAACGTCTTTTGGGGCGAGGACGACGAGAAGTACCATCTCTCCGATATCGCCAAGCACTACATGGCCGGCATCCTGGCGCACGCGCGCGAGATCAGCGCCATCACCAACCCCACGGTCAATTCGTACAAGCGCATCACCACGGGCGGCGACTCCGTGCCGCAGTACGCCACGTGGGGCCTGCGCAACCGCGCGAGCATGGTTCGCATCCCGGTCTACAAGCCCGGCAAGCAGCTGTCCACGCGCATCGAGCTTCGCAGCCCCGACCCCATGGCCAACCCGTACCTGGTCAACGCCGTCACGCTGGCGGCCGGTCTGGACGGCATCGAGCGCAAGCTGGAGCTCCCGCCCGAGGCCACGGCCGAGACGCTCAAGCTTACCGACCGTCAGATGGTCGAGGCCGGCTACACGCCGCTGCCGCGCTCGCTCAAAGAGGCACTCGACGTGTTTGAGGACTCGCAGTTTATGAAGGATGCCCTCGGCGAGCACATCCACAGCTTCTTCCTCAAAAAGAAGCGCGACGAGTGGCATAAGTTCGAGTCTACGATCACCGAGTGGGAGATCAAGCACTACCTGGCGAACTCCTAATCGCGCTGGCTTGTTCCAGTACGATTGAGCTCATTTCTTTGGAGGCCGATATGTCCGAAAAGAGTGCCCTGTTCATGGCGCGCACGACGCGCTTCCACGAGTTTGCCCGCAGCTTGACGACTACCCTGGGTGTCGAGGTGAGCCTGGCAACTCCCGATTCACCGACTGCGGCGCACGACTTTGACCTGCTGATCCTCGATTCCGATGGCATTCGCAGCGACCGTATCGATCAGATTGCCAAGTGGCTTGATGATCGTGGCGGCGTTCCCATGTTGGTGATCGTCGACGACGAGGCGCTCGGCACCCTGCGCCTGCCGAATCACGCGCATGCCGACTTTGTATGCCCCACGGCGACGCCCAACGAGCTCAAGGCTCGCGCGCAGCGCCTGATGGGCGAGGAGGAGACCGTCACCGCCGACGATGTACTCAACATCGATAACCTCGAGATTAACCTGGCTACCTACCAGGTAACGCTCGATAACGAGCCTATCGACCTGACGCTGATGGAGTACTCGCTGCTGAGCTTTTTGGCGACGCATCCCAACCGCGCCTACAGCCGCGAAGTGCTGCTGCACCGCGTGTGGGGCTTTGAGTACTGCGGCGGCACGCGCACCGTCGACGTGCACATCCGACGCATCCGCTCCAAGGTGGGCCCGCAGATTGCGGCACATATCACCACCGTCCGCGGCGTGGGCTATCTGTTTAAGGACTAGCTTTCCACCACAAAGGGGACACGCGCCTTTGTAGTGGTTTTGACGCAGATGCGGGTTCCTTTCGGGCCTGCAACAGAACTTAAGCCTTCCTAAAAGATTGTATTCTCATACACGTACGCCCGCATATTGGGGTACAACTCAACGTGAACAATGATGGCCCGCCACATGTTTGGCGGGCCTTTGGTTATTTGACGAAAGGATCGCAGCTATGAGCGAGTACGATTCCCAGCGTCCCCAGGATGCGGGTAACGCCGGCGAGACCCAGCAGCAGCCGCGCGTGCAGGTGGAGTCGACGCCTGCCGACAGCAACATTCCCTACGTGCAGGCCTACGACACGCAGACCGGAAAGCCGCTGGGCGGTGCGCAGGTCGTGAACAAGCACACAGTGGTCAAGACCAAGACCAAAAAGCTGCCGATCTTTATTACGGCACTCGCCGGCTGTGCCTGCGGCGCCCTGCTGGTCATCGCGCTCATTATGAGCGGTACGCTCGATATCGGTGGCGGCAAGAATGCCGTGACGGCGGGTGCTTCGGGTTCGTCGACGCAAAAGATTACGATTGATTCCGAGGACACCACGCTGGCCGAGGCCGTTTCTGCCAAGGCATTGCCCTCCGTGGTTTCCATTACTGCCACTTCGAGCGGCAGCCAGAATGGCTCGCTTTCGCAGTCTGCCGACGAGTCGGATAGCTCGGGCAGTGTCGGTTCTGTCTCTTATACACATCTCCGAGCCCACGAGACATCTCAGG
>URFE01000147.1:0-4056 GCA_900546965.1 uncultured Collinsella sp. | reverse complement strand
GATCTACACCTATTAAGTCGTCGGCAGCGTCAGATGTGTATAAGAGACAGAAAGGGGATGATGTCACGGAAGTTCTGAGCGATGGCGCCCGGGACCTCCTTGGGCAGCTTAATGGTCAGATCGCGCGAGACGCAGAATTTGTAGACCCACACGGTAATGAACGCGGCGATATAGGCCGAGAACAGACCGCGCGTGCCCATGCTGGTGCAATCGAAGACCGAAAGCTCGGAGCCGTCGAACTTGGTGGTGAACTGCGTAACGGCGAGCAAAAGCATACTGCACTGGGCGGCCACCATGGTGGAGCCGTCGTTGAGCACCTTGCCGGCGGGCATGCGACGGTTCATGGAAGCCGTAAAGTTCTTGGCAGTGGTGCCGGCAACCATGATGCCCATGACGCCCATGGTGAAGTTGTACAGCTTGTTGCACCAGTCGATGAGCGGCTGGGGCAGCGTGATGCCGACTACGCCGGGAAGGGTGGCAATGAGCAGAAAGATCGAAGAGGTGAGGACGATGGGCATGCACCCAAGGAATCCGTCCTTAATAGCCTGGAGGTAGATGTTCCTCGAGATCTTCTCAAAGAACGGCTGATGCTTTTCGAGCATCTTTACGATGGCGTCCATAGAGCTCCTTTGCTACTTGATGCGCGATGCATGTGGATGGAACTGGTCGTCGATGGATGGTCAGGACTGCCCGGAAACCTTCCTGCTTAAGGAAGGCATTGCGAAATGACAACGTTGTCATTTCGTTAATGACAACGTAAGACATTTTTGGAAGAGCAACAAGGATTTACGGGTGAGTGGTCGATATTGTCCGGTAAACGGTTGATTTATCAGTCAGGCAGGTAGTGTATGCTAGAACGCAAAAAACAAGCGATAGAGGACCGAGTGGAGAAGCAGTGGCAACGATGGACAAGAAAAACGTCTCGATGAACGATGTGGCGATTGCTGCGGGTGTTTCTCTCAAGACGGTGTCGCGTGTGATCAACGAGCCCGATAGCGTGCGAGAGTCGACACGCGATAAAGTCCATTCCGCAATGGAGGCGCTCGGGTTTCGAACCAACTTTGCCGCGCGTTCGCTCAAGTTGGGCCGTTACGGGTGCATCGGCGTGGTGATGTTTCACTTGTCGGGCGGCGCCGTGGACATGATTGACGGTATCGCCGATGCCGCCGAAGAACGCGGCTTTGCGCTCACAATGATTAAGAAGCGGGCGGGGGAGAAGATGACCCTTGCCGAAGCGGCGCGTAGGATGTCGCAACTGCCTGTTGATGGCATGATCTTCAATCTGCGCCAGATGGTCGATGACTTTGATACCTTTGAGGCGCCGAAAGACCTCAAGACGGTGATTATCACACCGATGGAACATCCTACCTGCTCTACCGTCAGTGACGACCAAGAGGGCGGCGCGCGTATGGCGTGCGAGTACTTTTTGGACCACGGTCACAAGAACGTGTACTTCGTTTCGGGTAAGAAAGAGTCGCTGTCGAGCCAGTGCCGTATGAAAGGTTGGCGTGCGGCACTCGAGGCACGTGGCATTGAGCCGTCCGAGCCTCTGCAAGGCGATTGGAATGCGGATAGTGGCTATGCCGCGGGCCTTGTGCTTGCCGATAAACCCGATTGCACGGCGATCCTCGCTGCTAACGACTGCATGGCAAACGGTGTGATGATGGCTCTACGTGACAAAGGGCTCAGTGTGCCCGACGACGTGTCCGTGATCGGCTTCGACGATGAGCTCTACAAGACGATTCCCAACTCGATTCTGACGTCGGTGAAGTTTCGCCACCGCGAGCTGGGCGTCCGTGCGCTCAACGAGGTCGTCGCGGGTCTGGAAGCTCCGAGCTCCAGAAGCCGTACGCTCGTCTCGGGCGTGTTGGTCGAGCGTTCCAGCGTAAAGGACTTGCGGGCGTAGACGTGCTCGGCCTATTCCGTTTGTCTCGATCTGTAACAACTAGACGGTCAAAAGTGGTCTACATGTTACAGATTGAGATTTTCGGCTTGGCCTGTGCGTTCATCTCGATCTGTAACAGCTAGGACCGAAAAACTCGGCTAGATGTTACAGATTGAGATGAACAGGAGGACGGGTGCGGTCTAAACAAAATGGCCCGCGCATCACACATCGATGCACGGGCCATTTATTGTCTGCAAGCGGCAGGTGGTGTCAGCGTCTTATGCCTCGAGGTTTTCCTCGATCCAGGCGACGGCACCCTTGGGATCCTTAGTGAGGTCGATGTACTGTTTGCCCTTGGGCGACAGCAGCGTGATGCCCAGGCGGTCGGTGTCGGCCTTCATCTCGTTGTAATAGGTGCGAACCTGCGGAGCCAGGACGATGACGTTGTACTGGTCCATGATGGCGTAGTGGCTGCCGTAGGCACCGGCGTTGGCGGTAATGTCGATGCCCAGCTCGTCGGCGCCTTCCTTAAGCGCGTTGGCGAGCAGTGCAGAGGTGCCGGCGCCAGCGCACAGAACCAGAACCCTCAGATCCTTGCCCTTAAGGGCGGACGGAGCTGCGGAGGCCTCAGTGGCAGAAGCGGTCTCGACAACAGGAGCCTCAACGGCGGGGGCGGCAGCGGTCTTGACGGCCTTGGTCTCCTCGGCCTCTTCTTCGGCCAGGGTCTCGGCCTCCTGCTTGCACAGGACGTTGTCGTAGGCCTTGCAGAACGGGTAGTAGATCAAGAAGTCAACGACCAGCAGGACGACAACCAGGACCAGAGAGATCGGCTGGAAGTTGGTGTCGATGAAGGTGCCGATCGGTCCGGGGAGTGCCCACGGCATGGCATAGATAAAGCCGTTCATGCCCAAAAAGTCGATGAAGAACTTACCAATGAGGACGTTGGCCACGGGGGCAAACAGGAACGGGATCAGGAAGTACGGGTTGAGGATGATGGGCGCGGCGAACAGCAGCGGCTCGTTGACGGCGAACATCACGGGCACGACAGAGGCTTTGCCGACGGCCTTGAGCTGCTTGGAGCGCATAAAGAGCAGGAAGATGATCGGGACAATGAACGTGGCGCCGGTGCCGCCGAGTTAGCCGATGTAGTTACCGAAGTTTTCGGTCAGGGCGAGGGCGGGGTGACCGCCGGCCTGCAGCGTGGCGAGGTTGGTGGTGATGTTGCCAAACAGCGCGGCGTTGAGGGCAGGCTTAACGACCGAGGGGCCGTGGATGCCCATGAACCAGAACAGCGGGATCATGAACCAGATGAGGGCGAGGCCGGCGTAGGAATCGGCAGCGGCGAACAGCGGGCTCACCAGCGTGGAGATGACGTTGGCAAACGGGACGGCCAAGCAGGTGCGGCAGATAACGTCGATGACGGCGACAAACAGGATGGAGAAGCTGAAGGCGAAGATGTCGCGGAAGTTCTGGGCGATGGCGCCGGGGACTTCTTTGGGCAGCTTGATGGTGATGTCTCGCTTAATGCAGAAGGCATAGATGTTGACCGTGGCAAATGCGGCGACAAAGGAGCTCAGCAGGCCCTTGGTGCCCATGTTGTCGGTAAAGAACACCGAGACATCGGCGCCGTCGATCTTGGCACTCGTCTGGGTAACGGCCAAGATGAGCATAGCGCACATGGCGGCGACCATGGTGCTCGTGGCGTTGATGGCCTTGCCGGCAGGCATGCGGCGGTTCTTGGAGCCGGTCAGCGCGCTTGCGGTGGTGCCGGCGACCATGATGCCCACGACGCCCATCGTGAAGTTGTAAACCTTGTTGCAGAAGTTCACGACGTCGACGTTCCACCAGTCGGGCAGCGTAAAGCCGCCGACCGTGGCGACAACGCCCGGCAGGGTCGAAATAAGCAGGAAGACAGAAGAAGACAGGATAATGGGCATTGCTGCCAAAAAGCCGTCTTTAATGGCCTGAAGGTAGATGTTCTTAGAGACCTTGTCGAAGTACGGCTGACCTTTCTCCAAGAACTTAACGATCGATTCCATAGTTCACGCTCCTCTTTGCATGAAATCTTAATGGCATGGACGTTGAAAACCTATATGGTCTCCCGCTTGCTAAAAGCCCGGGTGCAGGCGGGGCCGGTCCCAGGGGGCTGTCTCTTATACACATCTGACGCT
>URFE01000146.1:0-4085 GCA_900546965.1 uncultured Collinsella sp. | reverse complement strand
GCTTATCAATGGGGGCGGGGAGGGTGGAAGTCATGGGGAATATATCCTTTCACGCGCGGCGGGCGAGCGCTGCGCGGAAGCTATCGAATGCGTCCGTAGGACGGCACCTATTGTAAAGGGTCGCTGCGCCATGTTGGCAAGGTTTGGATAAAACGCAGGAACCTGCCATGGGCGAGGTGGATGCGATACTTAACGTTGATGCGTTGATCGCTGGTTAAGAGTACGAGCGTTTCAGCGACCGCGATTAAGCGTAGCGCCTCGATGGATATGTTGTGTGCGGCTTTGGGCTGTATGACGTCCTTTCGCATCGGTTTGCCTCTGCGGGCTCCATAGATTATATAAACGTCCGCGGGCGGGACGACCCTTTGATACCATTAACGGCAGGTAATTCCTAAGGAGCATAATTGTCTACTAATTCCTCTGGCAGCCCCGTCCTGTCGCTGCTTATTCCCATCTACAACGTTGAGCGCTACCTGCGCGAGTGCCTCGATTCCGCTGTGGCGCAGACGCTCGAGGACATCGAGATCATCTGTATCAACGACGGCTCTACCGATAACTCGCCGGCGATTATTCGTGAGTACATGGAGCGCGACGCGCGTGTGAAGATGATCGATAAGGCCAACAGCGGTTACGGCGACTCTATGAACCACGGGCTCGAGATGGCGCGCGGCAAGTACGTGGGCATTCTGGAGTCCGATGACTTTATGGCGCCCGATGCGCTGGAAAAGCTCGTGTCAGCTGCCGAGCGCTGCAACGCCGATTTTGCGAAGGCGAATTTTGATTTCTACTGGTCCAAGCCCGAGGAGCGCCGCTCGCTGCACGAGATGTTTAGGCCCAAGGACTGCGGCAAGCCGGTACACCCGAGCGATACGACGCAGTTCTTTAAGCAAAAGCCGTCGATTTGGTCGGCTGTGTACCGCCGCGATTTTCTGAAGCGCAACGACATCAAGTTCCTGCCGACTCCAGGGGCATCCTTTCAGGACACGTCATTCGCCTTTAAGGTGATCGCGTGCGCCGATAAGGCTGTTTACCTGCATGATGCCGTGCTTTCGTATCGTCAGGACAACGAGAGCTCCTCGGTCAATTCTTCGGCCAAGGTCTTTTGCGTCAATGCCGAGTATGCCGAGATTGAGCGTTGGATCAGAGAGGAATATGCCCGCGACCACGCAAGTGATGACGTCGCGCGCATGCTCAAGTTCAATCAGCTCATTAAGTACGACTCGTATATGTGGAACTACGTTCGCTTGGCCCCCAAATTCTATAAGGAGTTCCTGGTGCGGATGACCAAGGAGTTCCAAGCTGCCTTGGACGCCGGGGAGTTTTCGCTGGACGATCTTAAACCTTGGAAGCGTGCGAATCTCGCTGCCATCCTCAAAGATCCTGAGGGCTGGGTTGACGAGCATCCGAGTTTTGCGACGGATGGTGCCTTGGGGCGTGCTAAGTATTACGCCTCGGTTGGAGGCCCAGGCGTGGTCGCCGCATTCCTTATCGAATCGCTGAGGGGGTAGGTCGGTATGGGAGAGGCCTCGATTCCCAAAGCGACTATTGTCGTTCCCGTATACAACTCCGCGCGCTCCATTCAGAGATGCCTCGATTCGCTGTTGGCCCAGTCTGAGCGCTCGATTCAGGTTGTCTGCGTCAACGACGGTTCGGCTGACGATTCGCTGGGCGTCTTGCGTCAAATTGCGCAGACCGACGACCGTGTGCTGGTGATTGACCAGGAAAACGCGGGCGTCTCGTGCGCTCGAAATGCCGGAATCGATGCCGCCAAGGGCGAGGTGGTTTTCTTTGTAGACGCCGACGATTACATCGACGCCCAAACGGCGGAGCGCGTGCTGCAGGCCATGGAGTCGTTGGATGCCGAGGTCGCCGTATTCGGTGGCGTTTGCGAGCCGTCCGACGCCGCACCTAAACGCGTCCAACAACTCATGAGCCCCAAAGCGGGCACCTTTGGCGCACGAGATCCCCAGTTGCTGTTCCACGCAAACGCACAGCCCTATGCATGCCGCGCGGTTTTTTCGCGCGAGCTGCTCAATCGCGAAGGTATTCGCTTTGCTCCCGGCTTGGCCTTGGGCGAGGATGTCGTATTCCAATTTGCGGCCTATGCGCTTGCCCGCAAGACCGTTGTCATGCCGGACAAGTTCTACCACTACGTGATGGAGAACGACTCGGCAACGCACGAGTTCAACAGTGCCGATGCTCGCGCCAAAAAGCTTGACGCCCACATGAGAATGCTCGAGGAAGTCTTGGAGGATTGGGCGGTTTACGGCCTTTTGGACCTGTGCCCCGGCGAGCTGATCACTTGGTTCTTGGACCTTATTGTGTTTGACTTGGCGCGTCTGGACGCCGATGGTTTCCGTCGCGTGGCCGGTCGCGTCAATATGGATTTCACGACGTTTTTGGGAACGGAGTGGGCGGATATGCCTGCTAAGGGCGCCGTTCGCCGTGTTGCCCATGAGCTCGTTGCAGCGACCTCGGGCGTTTCGATGGCAGACGCCACGCTGTTCTATCTTTCGACCCGCGGTCTCAAAGCCTGTCTGGAGCGCTTTATCTAATTCTAGGCGCTGCCGTTGTCCGTTGCTTCGCTGCTAAAATAACCCTGTTACACGCTATTCAACAGGAGGTTCTCTTGCAGAACTCTGATACCCCTAAAGTTTCGCTGCTTGTTCCCATCTGCAATGTTGAGCGCTACCTGCGCGAGTGCCTCGATTCTGCCATTGCGCAGACGCTCGAGGACATTGAGATCATTTGCATCAACGATGGCTCTACCGATAGCTCGCCGGATATCATCCGCGAGTACATTGAGCGCGATGAGCGCGTCAAGATGATCGACAAGGCCAATAGCGGCTACGGCGACTCGATGAACCGCGGCCTGGAGATGGCGCGTGGCGAGTACGTGGGCATTTTGGAGTCCGATGACTTTATGTTTGAGGATTCGCTTCAAAAGCTGGTTGCCAAGGCCGACGCCGAGCATGCCGATGTCGTCAAGGGTGACTTTTACTTGTATTGGTCCACGCCCAGCGAGCGCCGCGAGCTGTTTGGGATTATCGACGAGCATATGACGGGCGCGGCGTATCGCCCCGCCGACCGCCCGGGTATCTTCTACCGCAAGCCTTCCATTTGGTCTGCCATCTATCGGCGCGAGTTCCTCAACGACAATCAGATTCGGTTCCTTCCCACGCCGGGTGCATCGTATCAGGATGCGGGTTTTAACTTTAAGGTTTGGGCGTGCGCCGAGCGCGCTGCGTTTATTGCGGATCCCATTTTGTGCTACCGCCAGGATAATGAGAAGAGCTCTGTTAATTCGCCCAACAAGGTGTTTTGCGTGTGCGACGAATATGCCGAGATGCAGCGCTTTTTGGATGAACGCCCCGAGCTTAAGGCTCAGCTTCAGGGCATTTTAATGCGCATGAAGGTCGATACGTACCGCTGGAATGACGAGCGTCTGGTCGATGAGTTGCGTGAGCGGTTTTGGGAGAAGGCATCGCCCGAGCTCAAGGCCGATTGGGATGCCGGTCGCTTTGACCTGTCGCTCTTCGACCCGCGCGGCGAGACCGACCTGCGTTTGATGGTCAAATCGCCCCGTGCCTATATCGATTCGCGCTTTGGCTTTAAAAAGCCTGGCAAGCTCAATACGTTTAAACACTACTTTAAGATCGGCGGCCTGCCGCTGGTCTGGCGTGTGCTGACGTATCAGCGTGCCTACGGTGATAACCCGCATCCCGATGACGTGCCGGCGGCACAGTAGGAGCGCATGATTATGGCTACCCCTAAGATTTCCGTCGTCGTTCCCATTTACAAGGTGGAGGAGTGCCTGGCATGGTGTCTGGACTCCCTGCTTGCGCAGGATATGCCCGATTGGGAAGGTGTGCTGGTTAACGACGGCTCGCCGGACGGCTCGCGCGACATCGCCGCTGCCTATTGCGAAAAGGATATGCGCTTTACGCTGGTTGATAAACCCAACGGTGGTTTGTCGAGCGCGCGCAATGCAGGCATTGCCGCGTCCACGGCGCCTGTCGTTGCGTTTTTGGATTCCGACGACCGGTTTACGTCTGATGCGTGCCGCGTAATCGTTGATGCCTTTG
>URFE01000145.1:0-4131 GCA_900546965.1 uncultured Collinsella sp. | reverse complement strand
CTACACCTATTAAGTCGTCGGCAGCGTCAGATGTGTATAAGAGACAGCCTTGTAGGCGTTGTAGCTCGGCAGCCAGACCTCGACGTCGTAGGTCTGACGGGCAGAGAAGCCCAAGTCGCCGGTGCACAGGCTAATCACGCGATACGGAAGGCCAAGCTGCTGCAGCAGGTACTCGGCCTCGGCGGTCATGCTCTCGAGCTCCTCGTCGGACTCCTCCGGCTTAGCGAACTTGACCATCTCGACCTTGTCGAACTCGTGCTGACGGATGATGCCGCGGGTGTCGCGACCGGCGGAACCGGCCTCCTCGCGGAAGCAGGGGGTGAAGGCGGTGTAGCGGCGCGGCAGGGTGTCGGCGTCGAGGACCTCGCCGGCGTGCAGGTTGGTAAGCACGACCTCGGCGGTGGGGATCAGGAAGTTGTCGCCCGAGACGTGGTAGGCGTCGTCCTCGAACTTTGGCAGCTGACCCGTGCCAAACATGGTCTGACGCTTGACGACGATAGGCGGCCACCACTCCTTAAAGCCACGGCTGGTGTGCGTATCGAGGAAGAAGTTGATAAGGGCGCGCTCCAGGCGGGCGCCAGCGCCACCGAGAACGGTAAAACGGCTGCCGGAGAGCTTGTTGCCGCGCTCGAAGTCGAGGATGTCCAGATCGGTGCCCAGATCCCAGTGCGGCTTAAAGTCGAAGTCGAACTCGCGCGGGGTGCCCCAACGACGGCGCTCAATGTTCTCGTCCTCGTCCTTGCCGTACGGCGTGGCCTCGCAAGGAATGTTGGGCAGGTGAGCCATGAAGTCGTACTGCTCCTGCTCGAGGGCAGTACGACGCTCGGCCAGACCGTCAATCTTCTCGTTGACGGCGCGCACGGCCTCCTTGGCAGCCTCGGCCTCGTCCTTCTTGCCCTCCTTCATCAGGGCGCCGATCTTCTTGGACTCGGCATTACGCGTAGCCTGGAGCTCCTCGACCTCGGTGATGACGGCACGGCGCTCGTCGTCGAGCTCAAAGAACTTCTCGCGATCCCAAGACGTCTGGCGGTTAGCCATGGCGACATCGATGGCATCGGGATTCTCGCGAACAAACTTGATATCAAGCATTAGATCCTCCGGCGATATACATTCCATTTAGGTTGCAACCTTGTACATGTATGGGCAAGTATATACTTATGAGCGTTTACGACCCAACTCAACTACGCAAGAAGGCACCCAATGGACGCAGTTTTTTCCTTTTTGTTTGGCACCCGCACCGGTTTTGCCATCCTTTTCGCCGGCGGCATCCTGTTATTTGCGATTCTTGCCTTTGTAATGGAGAAGCGTACCCATAAGATGTACGTCGACCGCGGACCCAAGTCCGAGGATGAGGAAGACAGCTTCTGGGACTAACCTGCCAAAAAGGGACAGGTTTATTTTGGTCGGTTTTATCTGGGCAAACGCAAGCGCCCCGCAACCAGTAACGATCCGGTTGCGGGGCGCTTTTCGCACATACGACAAAACCGCAGGAAAAACCTGCCAAAATAAACCTGTCTTTTTTGGTCGGTTTTACTGGAGAGTTGCGTCGATTGCCTTGACCAGGGCGCTGCGCATGCCGGCGTCCTCGAGCGCAACGACACCCTTGATGGTGGCACCACCGGGCGAGCATACGGCATCCTTCATCGCCGCAGGATGCTGACCAGTTGCAAGCTGCAGCTTTGCCGTACCCAGCACCATCTGGCTCACAATGCGATAGGCATCGGCACGCGGGATACCGTGCTTGACCGCCGCATCGCCCAGGGCCTCGATTGCCATAGCGACAAATGCCGGAGCGCAACCACCCACCGTGCCGCCCACAAACAGCAGGCTCGTGTCGAGCTCGACCACCGCACCGAGCTTGCCAAGCAGATCAAGCACCACTGCGCTCTGCTCATCACTAAGCGTGGAAGCCTTCTCGCAAGCGATGACGCCCTCGCCCACCGAAACCGGTGTGTTGGGCACCGTCGAGATATGCGCGACGCCCGGCAGGACTTGCTCCCACTTGGCACTGTCCCAGGTCCAGGCAACCGACAGAACGACCTTTTTGGCAAGAGCATCCTTGAGCGGGGCGAATATCTTCTCGATCATGTACGGTTTGACCGCAGCGACCACGATATCGGATGCGGCGACAACCTCGGCGGCATCGTGGCAGGCGACCATGCCGCGCGCCTCGCAGCGCTCAACCAGTGCGTCGTAGCGACCCGCACAGGCGCACATGTCGCTCGCAGCTACACCGGCAGCGATCCAGCCATCGGCCATAGCGCTCGCCATATTGCCAAAACCGACAAATCCAATCTTCATATCTCATAGTCCTTTCAGACACATTCCTCAAAACGAAAGGTATTGTCCCACGCCATTGTTTCGTATTGCCGACCTATTTGTGATACGGCTCGCCACGACTGATCTTGCAGGCACGGTAAATCTGCTCTAGCAGCACCACACGCGCCAGGTTATGCGGCAAGGTAATGCGTCCAAAGCTGAGCATCTCGTCGGCGCGGGCGCGCACGTCATCGCTCACGCCGTCCGATCCGCCAATCACAAAGGCGATGTCGCTGTTACCACGCAGCATGAGATCATCGAGCCGCGCCGAAAACTCCTCGCTCGAGCGCTCTTTGCCCTCAATGGCCAGCAGGATCACATGCGCTCGAGACGGCAGGGCAGCAAGAATTGCCGCCCCCTCCTTGTCGCGCGCGGCATCCACGCCGCCCGCCTTAGCCGGGTCGATATCGGCCACCTCGCGGATATCAACCTTGGCATAGGCACCCAGGCGCTTGGTGTACTCAGCGCAGGCGTCCTTCCAAAAGCGCTCCTTGAGCTTACCGACACAAACGACGGTGTATTTCACGCGTGTCTACTCCTTTGACTCGTTCTGAACCTTACCGGCAGCCAGCATCTGCTCGAACATAGAGGCCGACTGCGAGAAGTCGCTCGGCAGCACGACCGTCGAGGTTTTACCCGTGCGAGCGAACTCCGTCATCATCTCGGACCACTGCGTAAACATGAACAGTTGGTTGGCCTCGTCATTGCCGACACCCGTCTCCTGGATGATCTCGAGCGAATCTTTGATACCCAGCGCGATGGCCTTGCGCTGGTTGGCGATGCCCTCGCCCGCCTTTTCCATAGCCTCGGCCTCGGCGGTCGCCTCGGTGACGCGCTTGATGCGGTCTGCCTCAGCGAGCTCCTGTGCCGCAGCGCGCTTGCGCTGGGCGGCGTTGATGTCGTTCATGGAGTTCTCGACCTCGGTCGGCAGTGCGATTTTGGTGATGAGCGTCGACACGAGGGTGAAGCCGTAGGCGGCCATCTGCTCGGAAACGGTAGCGTTGACATCCTTGGCGATGTCATCCTTCTTGGCAAAGACCTCATCGAGTGTGTAGACGGGAATCGAAGAGCGCAGGGCATCGGTGATAAAATCGCGCATCTGGTCGACGGGCTCCTGCAGCATGTAGTAGCTCTTGTAGATACCCGAATCTGCCGGGCCGGCGCCCATGTCATAGCTCACGTGGTACTGAGCAGAGACCTCAAGGCCGATGGTCACGTTGTCCTGGGTCTTAACGTCGATGCCAAAACCGTTTTTCATGGTGCGCAGACTCACCGTGGCGGCCTTGCGGTCGATCACGGGCACCTTCATGTGGAAGCCCGCGTTGACGATGCGGTTAAACTTGCCCAGACGCTCGATGATCACGGCATGCTGCTGTTCAACGACATAGCAGGCGCTGGGAAGCAGCAGCAACAGGATGATGATGGGAATCAAAAGGCTGGTAAGGGCGGCGATGATACCGGAAAACAGCATGGTCTCTCCTCTGATAGGCACACGTTGGCATTAGGATACCCGTCCAAGGAGATCGTGCATATCAAAAAAGCCCCCATTGCTGGGAGCTCTTTCATTTAATGGTGCGGGCGAAAGGACGTCCGCGTATCCGCTTCGCGGATCCGCACCGGCTTCGGCCGCCTGCCGGCGTCCTCGCCAGCTCGCTAAAAACGCTCCGCGTTTTCTTTACGCTCGCTCCTTTACAGGTTCAAGTCCCTGTGATGGGCCCATAACAAAAAAGCTCCCATTGCTGGGAGCTCTTTCATTTAATGGTGCGGGCGAAAGGACTTGAACCTTCATGGGGTTGCCCCCATACGGACCTG
>URFE01000144.1:0-4166 GCA_900546965.1 uncultured Collinsella sp. | reverse complement strand
GCTCGGAGATGTGTATAAGAGACAGCCGGAGACCCTCCCTGCCGTCACTTGCTTCAAGCTATTGTTGTTCCTCGCCGCTTCCGCGGCTCGAGGTCCCCGTTCTCCGCGGTGGGATTGGTCTGATTATTTTTGTTGAAACTCGGCCTTTGGCTCATAAAAAACGGGAGATGCGGTTTTACATCCCCCGTTTTTGTTGTGATTACTCTAGGTCAATAAACTTAGTGCTTAGGATCTTGCCGTCTTTGACGAGCATTCTGGCCATGGTGGGGCCTCGGGTGCCTCTGGGGTAGCTGGCGCTGCCCGGGTTGAGGACTAAGCAACGGCCCACTTGGGCTTCTTTGGTTACGTGGGTGTGGCCGTTGATGGCTACGTCTACGGATCCCACCGGAAGGTCTTCGCGGTAGTGGGCTACGGCGAATTTGAGGCCTTCGTAGGTAAAGAGCGCAAGACGGTCTACATCGGGACCGTAGTCGCGGTAGTAATCGTTGTTGCCCAGTACGGCCCGCACGGGGGCGATGGTGCATAGGTGCTCGTAGTCTATCTCTGACGTGAGGTCGCCGGCGTGGATGATCAGGTCTGCGCCCTCAAGCTCATCCAAGAGCGCAGGCGATAAATAGCCGTGGGTGTCCGAGATGATGTCGATGCGCTTGGCGCTTGCACTGTTCATGGGATCCCTTCCGCAAAAAACGATTCGGCAGATACATACAAAAAAGGCCCCACGGCTCCGCAGACGATGGGTCTACAGGGCTGCGGGGCCAGTGTGCTAGAGACTCAGGGCCTTCTTGAGCGGCACGACGCGGCGGCGCGAAACCGGCACGCGTTCGTCGACGCCCGTAATGCCCAGCTGGATGGCGCCCGAGGGCACCGTCTCCACATCCGTGACGCACGCCAAGTTGACGATATAGCGGCGGTGAACACGGAAGAAGCCAAAGTCGCAGAGCTTGGCCTCAAACTGCGCCAGCGAGGTCGTCGACAAAAAGCGATCATCGACGGTATAGATGCAGGAGTAATCGTCCTTGGCCATGATAAAGCGAATGTCGTCCACGGGAATGAGCACCTTGCGGCCGCCCTTTTCCACCGGGATACGCTCGATGGTCACCTTGCTGTCCGTAACCGGCTTGGCGCGTTGCATGACCTTCTCGATCGCGCGATCCAAGCGAGCTTCCTCGACCGGCTTCATCAGATAATCGACGGCATCCACGTCGAATGCCTCGACCGCATGGTCACTATACGCAGTCACAAACACGATCGCCGGCGGATTTTTGAGCTTATGCAGCGCCTCGGCAAGTTGCAGGCCCGAGGCACCGGGCATCGAGATATCGAGAAACACGACATCCACGCGACTTTCCATAAGCATCTCGATGGCGGAGCGGACGCTCGACGCCTCCGTGATCGTGCCGATCTTGCCCGTTTGCTCGAGCAGGAAGCGAAGCTCCGAGCGAGCCGGCGCCTCATCATCCACAATCATCGCACGCAGCATAGGGATAAAACCTTTCGTCAACTAACTACGCCGGGCATCCGTCGCATGACGTTGAGCCCGTAGCCTTTTATTTTACTCTTGAATGTCGAAGATGCTCTCTGACAAATCAAGATGAAGGAGCACTTTGGTGCCCTTGCCCGGCGCCGATTCAACACGCGTATAGGAGTGCGGCCCATAAAAGCGATGGATGCGCTCCGAAATATTGTGCATGGCCACACCGGCGCCGCCACCCTGGGGAGAGCTGGCGTCGGGACGGGCAGAGCGCTCGTCAAACAGTCTGGCGGCGGTACCCTCATCCATGCCCACGCCATTATCGGCCACGGCAATCAAGATTGCATCCTCGCCGTCTTGGTGAACGGTCACGTCGATCCTCAGGGCGTCGTCATCGCCCATACCATGACGTACGGCGTTCTCGACAATCGGCTGGATCACGAACGCCGGCACCAGCGTATCTTCCACGTCCTCGGACACGTCGAAGGTCGCCAGCACGCGATCCTCGCCAAAGCGCGCCTTCTCAAACGTCAGGTAGCGCTTGGTCTGCGCGACCTCGCGCGACACGGGAATGAGCGAGCCCGAATTGTCGAGCGTGGCGCGATAGAACGAGGAGAACTCGCGCAGCAGCTCGCGGGCGCGCAGCGGATCGGTACGCGTAAACGACGCGATGGTGTTGAGCGTGTTGAACAGAAAATGCGGGTTGATCTGCGCCTGCAGGGCACGCACCTCGGCACGGGCCGTGAGCTCCTTTTGCACCTCGAGCTCGTGGATGGCGAGCTGCGTGGACAAGATCTCGGCAAAGCCCGAGGCAAGCGCGTACTGGGTACGGTCGACGGCGCGCGGGGTCTTGTAGTAGAACTTGAGCGTGCCGACGGTACGATCGCCCACCTTGATGGGGGCGATAATGCCGGCGGGGACTTGGTTGTGCGAGCCATCCGAGCCCACGACATCCACCATGCGGTTGAACGACTGCACGATGCCATGTTCGATAACGTAGCGCGTGGCAAGCGTGTGGATGGGAGAATCTGGCAGTAGTTTTTCCTCAAACTCGCCCGCGCAGGCCAACACGTTGCCCTCGTCGGTGATGGCAACCGTCATGGCGCGCGTCTCGGGCAAAATGCGCTGGCACACCAGACGCGCCGACTCCTGCGTCAGGCCGCCTTTGATGTCCTCGAGCATGGCAGAGGCCACCGAGAGCGTCTCTTCGGTGTACTGCGAACGCACCGAATCGGGATTGAGCGTCAAAAAGATAAAGATGCACAGAAAGATGCACAGCAGCGCGCAGGCAATCACCGTGGCGATCGGCTCGATACCGGTCACCAAGGCAAAAATAAAGTACACCAGCACGCAAATGGCGCAGGCAACGGCAATGATGCGAAAGATTGATATTGAACTATCGCGCTGGGCGCGGCGGTCGATCATTCGGCCCCCTCCAGGATACTGATCAGTTGTGCGTCACGCCAAAGCCCGTCCATGATCTTGGGCCAAAAGCTCTGGAAACGCAGGTAGCTTGCAGCGTTTTGGCGCGCATAGGCCTTTGCCTCGTCGATACCATGGCGCCAGATGCGCAGGTAGCCCTCATGCTCGCGGGTAAACACGCTGCGGACCATAGCGGTCTTGCGCACGCGGTCGTCGAGCTCGCGCGAAATCCACGGGCCCGGGTAGGGCATGAGCGATGCCGCCGTAACGGGAATGAGCTCCTTTTGATGCGCGGCGAATGTCAACTTGGCCCGTTCGTAGTACCAACGGTATACATCCTGCATAAAGCGCGGTGAGCGCTTTTCGGACTCCGGAGGCAGATGGCGCACGGTCCACTCGTTATCGAACCACACGTCGTAGCCAAACATGCGCATGTTAAAGAGGTAATCCAAGTCCTCGCCGCGGGTGATAAACGGGTCAAAGGCCACACGCGTAAAGGCGCGGGCGTGCAGGGCCATCAGGCCGCCGCACACGTAGTTGGAGCGCGAGATGCGAGTGCCCGAGAGCGCCTTTTTCATCCAACGGTTGAACTCGATGCGCTTGGTCCACCAACGATGGCAGATGCCCGCCTTGTCCGTGGGAGCCAGCGGCGAGCCGTCGCGATCGTAGAAATAGCCGCTCTTGACCAAGATCGGCAAACCCTGACGTGTCTGCTGCCCCAACGCATAGGTCGCGCGCTTCATAAAGTCGGCGTCGATGACAGTCTCATCGTCATCCAAAAAGATAACCGCGTCATGCCCCAGCACAGCGGCACAGGCTAGCCCCATGTTGCGGATGGCACCGTAGCCTCGCAGGCTCACGCACTCGCCCGAACCCTTGGGCGCGATCTGAGCAACCCGGTCTGCGATGCGCGAGGCCTGGGTGTTGGTGACAACGGTGACCTTGAGCGTGGGATGCGCGTCGACAATCTCGCGCACGCGCAGCGACACATCGGCTGTGGCAGAAACGGGACAGACCACCAAAAGGATGATGCGCGGGATGTCACGTACCTGCTCAAGCGAGGCCAGGCAGCGGTCGAGTTCGGGATTGTCGGCGTTGAGTCGCGTCGAATGATCATAGGTGCCAGGGGCGTTTGCGCAAGCGTCATCGCCCGCCCAATACGTTGGAATCACGACCGTGGCGTTCATGCCTTACCCTCCCTGCAACACAAAAACGGGACGCCGCCAAACACAGGCGACGCCCCGCGACCTAGCTGATTCCATCATACCCACTT
>URFE01000143.1:0-4351 GCA_900546965.1 uncultured Collinsella sp. | reverse complement strand
GCTCGGAGATGTGTATAAGAGACAGGTATTGAGGCTGCCTAATGGCCCGTTTCCCCCTTGTTCCCACGTCGCCCGAGCCCGAGCGTGCCATTTTAGTTGGTGTTGAGTGGCGCGACAATGCATGGCCACTCGGTCGATCGCTCGATGAGCTGGAGCGCCTTGCCCATACGGCTGGTGCCCAGTGCGTGTCTCGCTTGTCTCAGCGTTTGGTAAAGCCGTATCCTAAATCGTTTATCGGTTCCGGTAAGGTTGAAGAGCTGTGCGGCCTGGTACATCGTATGGATGCCGATGTCGTTATTTTTGACGACGACCTGACGCCCTCGCAGCAATCCTATTTGGAGAAAGCCGTGGGCGAGCCGGTAAAGATTATCGATCGTACGGCATTGATCTTGGATATCTTTGGCCTGCATGCTCAGACGCGTGAGGGGCGCCTACAGGTACAGCTGGCACAGCTTCAATATCTGTTGCCCCGTCTGCGTGGCATGTGGAGTCATCTCGCCAAGGAACAGACGCGCGGCGGCTTCGGCTCACGCTTTGGTCAGGGCGAAAGTCAGCTCGAGGTCGACCGTCGCCTCATTCGCAATAAGATTGCCGCGCTTCGTCGTGAGCTTAAGCAGGTTGAACAGCGTCGCGATGTTCAATCCAAGAGCCGCATTGAGTCACCGGCGTTTCGCGTCGCGTTGGCCGGTTATACTAATGCGGGTAAATCGACGTTGCTCAATCGTCTGACCGGATCTACGGTACTTTCGCAGGACAAGCTGTTTGCTACGCTCGACCCGACGACGCGTTCGTATCGCCTGCCCGGCGGTCGCGGCATGACGATTACCGATACCGTCGGCTTTATTCAAAAGCTGCCGCATGGTCTGGTCGATGCCTTTAAATCGACGCTTTCCGAGGTGTTAGGTGCCGATCTTATTCTCAAAGTCGTAGATGCGTCTGATGAGGACTATGAGCGGCAGCTCGAGGCGGTCGATCGCGTGCTTGATGAGATCGGCGCTGGAGAGCGTTTAACGCTGACCGTATTCAATAAAATCGATCTTCTCGATAGCGTTGATCGATTGAGCTTCCGTCGTCGCTATCCCGAGGCCGTGCTGTTCTCGGCCCAGACGGGCGAGGGACTCGACGATCTCGTCGACCGCATTGCTCGTGAGGCGGCTGCCACCGATGTGTTGCTCTCTGCTGATATCCCGTATCGTGAGGGCGCCCTCATCACGCTGGTTCATGAGCAGGGAACCCTTTTGCACGAGGAATATCTCGAGGATGGCGTTCGTATTGTGGCGAAGCTGCCGGCTCGTATTGCACCGCGGCTCGAGCGTTATCGCACCGAGTAGACGAGCTCCAAAATGCCCAGAATGATGGGCTGATGCAGCAGATAAAAGGGGAGTGCGTGACGTCCAAGGATTGCAAGCGCCGGGACGGGATTGGCGTAGGCCCAGCTAGGGACGGTCTTATCGATTCCCTGCGCTATATGTGCGGCGAAGTATCCTGCAAGATACATAAAGATAAACGGGATGATGGGGTAGTAATCGCCTGAAACAAACCCAGAGCTCGGAAATCCCAGCCACGCCAGGTAGGGGACAGGATAGATCGTTTTGGGGATACTCCAGGTGAGGGCGAACAACACAAGGCATAGGGATATGCCCCATCTCGCCGATATCTTCTTAAGGACGGGATCGGTCAACGCCACGATGCCGGTACATGCGGCCATGCAGTAGATGATGCCAAAATTAACCGAATCGTCTACTGAGACAAGTGTTGTTGCCAACCAGACGACGAGTGCTGCTAAGGCGTATTTGGCGGCACGTTTGATATTGTTGCGCGAAAGGGTGCACATCCAACCCGCGATAAACAAAAATACCCAGCTGATGCTGGCGCGCCAGATGTCTTGAAAGACGGTCTGGGTAAACCAGGGCATATCCCAGTCGTACAGGTAGGCGAGATCGTAGCAAGCGTGAAAACCTGCCATTGAAATCATCGTAAACCCGCGGACGGTATCAAAGATGGTGATGCGTTTTTGCATTACGAGAACCGGCGCATCAAGCCGACGACTTTGCCCAAGATAACGGGATTCGTTGCATAGATAGGCTCCATGGTGTCATTCTCTGGCTGCAGGCGTACGCGTCCCTGCTCCTTGTAGAATGTCTTGACGGTCGCTGAACCATCAATCATGGCCACGACAATTTCGCCGTTCATGGCACTCTTTTGTTCACGGACGATGATGTAATCGCCATTGAAGATGCCGACATTGATCATTGAGCTCCCATGTACCTCAAGGATAAAGGAACCCTGATCGGTGGCGATTTCGGTCGGGATAGTAAAAGTGTCTTCGATATTCTGCTCGGCCAGAATGGGAATCCCAGCCGCGACGCGACCAACGAGCGGTAGTGAGACCGTTCCGCGAGGTGCGGTGGGCTCGTCAGATTTAGAAATTGAGACCGAGGAACCGTCCTCGTTAAAGAGTTCCAGGGCGCGCGGTTTGGTGGCATCGCGCTTGAGTAGCCCGCGCGCCTCCAGGGCAGAGAGATGGGCGTGCACGGTGCTGGGGGAGGAAAGACCCACGGCAGAAGCCATCTCGCGCACGCTGGGCGGATAACCTTTCTCCTGCTGATATTCCTTGATGAAGTCGTAAATTTGCTGCTGACGCTTGGTAATTTTGCGAGCCATCAGGGCATCCTCTCTACCCATGTCAAACAAATGTTCGAATTTTGCTTGACAGGAACAACTGTTCGAAGATAATAATAACCGAACATTCGTTCTCGCGCTAGACATTTTTGTCCGCGCGGCTTGATAAAACTGTTCTCAGCAAAACACGCGAGAGGAGAACATGGTGAACGCAACGAATATGGTCCAGGGATGCCTCGCCCTTAAGCTCGAGACGCCTGCAGAACCCACTTTTACGGTTGTTCAGGGTGGCCGCTCCGGCTTTCAGCCTTTGACCGTAAAGCCTGCTCGCAATCAGAAGGCTGTAGTCGCGCCGGGCCGCGTTGTCCTCAAGGTTCCGACGATTGTCGCCGTTGCCGTTGCGCTTACGCTCTTCTTTGTCCTCGCTACGTCGGTCTTTAGCGCTCGTCACGCCGCGTATGCCGAGTCCGTTTCCAACGTTACCTACGAGACCATTCGCGTTCAGCCTGGTGATTCTCTTTGGTCGCTTGCCGAGGAATATCCAATCGAAGGCCTTTCCACGCAAGAGACTTCCGACATGATCCGTAACGTCAATCATCTGGAGCATGGTTCGCTCGCCGCCGGTGCGCATCTTAAGGTTCCTGCTCGTTCGTAATCATTATCGCGCCGCGCATGGTACCCTTGTTATCGTTTAAGAGGAGGTACCATGCGCTGTCCCAAATGCGGCAAGGCACATACCCGCGTCGTTGATTCCCGTATGCAGGAGTCAAATAACACCATTAAGCGCCGTCGCGAATGTTGCTCGTGTAACTACCGCTTTACAACGTTCGAGCGATGCGAAGACCCAATTGAGGTCATTAAGTCGGATGGAACTAAGCAGCGGTTCGATCGCAATAAGCTGCTCGTCGGCTTGATGCGCGCCACCATCAAGCGTGATATCGACACTAAGAAGCTTAATGAGATTATCGACGACATCGAGGTCGAGCTGCGCTCTCGCACGCTGACGGCCGTCACGTCCCATGAGTTGGGTGACATGGTGCTCAAGCGCTTGGCCAAGATCGACAAGGTGGCCTACATCCGCTTTGCCTCGGTCTACCGCGATTTCAAAGACGTCGATGAGTTTCTGCAAGAGCTCGACAAGCTAAGGTGATTCCATGTCCAACATTACCGTCAACATAAAGCGTCTCGACCCCACCGTCGAGCTTCCCAAATACGCCCATCCCACCGATGCCGGCTTGGATCTGCGCTCCAACGAGGACTGCGTCCTGAAGCCCTTCGAACGCCGTCTGGTCTCTACTGGGCTGGCCATCGCCCTGCCCGACGGTTACGCCGGCTTCGTCCAGCCCCGCAGCGGCTTGGCCATCAAGCAGGGCCTGTCTATAGTCAACACGCCGGGCCTCATCGACGCCCACTACCGAGGAGAACTCAAGGTTATCCTCATCAACCTGGATCCCTCCAACAACATCCAGATCAACAAAGGCGACCGTATCGCCCAGCTTGTCATCCAAGAAGTCCCCACGGTCAACCTCATAGAAGTAGAAGAACTAGACGTAACCGACCGAGGCAACGGAGGCTTCGGCTCCAGCGGCGTCGCTTAATCACTTTCAAGATGTAGAGTTGGCCTCTCACCCGGGGCCCACACATATCATCCCGTGCTCAAACATTCTCGCGGGGCGCTCGTATCCCTCCCGCCCGCCTCTCTGTCTCTTATACACATCTGACGCTGCCG
>URFE01000142.1:0-4357 GCA_900546965.1 uncultured Collinsella sp. | reverse complement strand
ACGCCCTCGGCAACCGTCGCCACGGCGTCGCCCGGCCAGGCAACCTTGGTCAGGTCGGCCGCAGCCAGAGACTCGGCACTCACGGCATCCTCGCCCTGCTCCAGCACACGGCGACGCAGGGCGGCGGATAGCGCGTGCGCCCACAGGCCCTCGGCCTCGGCCAGACGCTGTGTGGCGGGAGCGTCGGAGAGCAGGCCCTCGGGCGTATAGCAAATGACGCTCGAGCGCTTAACGAACTCTTCGACCGAAAGCGGGTTGGAGAACATGGCCGTGCCGCCGGTCGGCAGCGTGTGATTGGGGCCGGCAACATAATCGCCGAGCGGCTCGGAGCTCCAGGCGCCCACAAAGATGGCGCCGGCGTTGCGAATGCCGCCGAGCAGGCCCATCGCGTCCTTGCAGTGCAGCTCAAGGTGCTCGGGCGCCACGGTGTTCACGGCCTCGACGGCGGCAGCCATGTCGGCGGCCACCACGATGGTGCCTTCGTTATCGAGCGAGGCGCGTGTGATCTCGGCACGCGGGGAGTGCGCTACCAGAATGTCGATACCAGCCTCGACCTCGCGCGCAAACTGCTCGTCGCAGGTCACCAGATAGCAGGCTGCCAGCGGATCGTGCTCGGCCTGGGCCATCAGGTCGGCCGCGACCACCATGGGCTTGGCCGTGGCATCGGCAAGTACGCAGACCTCGGAAGGGCCAGCGACCATGTCGATTCCCACGTCGCCCGAGACAATCTGCTTGGCCGCAGCGACAAAGGCGTTGCCCGGGCCGGTGATCTTGTCGACGCGCGGAATGGTCTCGGTGCCGTACGCCAGCGCGGCCACGGCCTGAGCGCCGCCCACCATATAGATCTCGTCCACGCCGCCGAGCTTGGCAGCCGCGAGCGTATAGGGGCTGATCAGGCCATCTTTTTGCGGAGGAGTCACCATGACCACGCGCTTGACGCCGGCAACCTTGGCGGGAATGGCATTCATGAGCACCGTGGAGGGATATTGCGCGCGACCGCCCGGCACGTAGATGCCGGCCGCCGCGAGCGGGGTCACCTTAACGCCGAGCATCGTGCCATCTGCGCGCGTGGTAAACCAGCTCTGCTCGACCTCGCGCTGGTGGAACTCGCAAATCTGGCGCGCGGCCTTCTCGAGCGCCGCGACAAACGCGGGGTCGAGGTCTTCGAGCGCGGCATCGATCTGCTCCTGCGGCAGGCGGAAGCTCTGCAGCTCAACACCGTCAAAGCGCTGACAGTAATCGCGCACTGCGGCATCGCCGTTGGCGCGCACGTTGGCCACGATATCGCGGGCGGCGTCGACGATGTTTTGCGGCAGCACGCCCTTGCGGTTGAGCTGGTTGGTAACGAGGCGCTCACCGGGAGCAAGCTTGATGGTCTTCATATCGGTATCCCCTATCGGTCGAGGTTGCGTTTGAAAAAACGAGAGGCCGGGCGGCGGCGCCAATCGGCCCGCAGCCCAGACGTTGGGACGCCCGTGCGTGCTCGCGCTATTGTGCCGAGCCCGCGACGGGCTCAAAATGCTTGTCCTTCACGGCCGCGGCCAGGCGATCTGCCAGGTTGCGCACGCGCGGATCCAGGCGAGCGGCACCCGGGTTGACAAAGAAGCGGGCCGTGCAGTCCATAATGCGACCAGTAATAACCAGGTCGTTATCGCGCAGCGTGGCGCCCGTGGCGGTAATGTCCACGATGCGATCGGTCATACCGACGATGGGGCCCAGCTCGATGTTACCGTGCAGCGAGACGATATCGGCATTCACGCCGCGCTCGGCATACCAGGCACTCGCGATGCGCGGGTACTTGGTGGCCACACGAAGCGACCCGCGGCGGGCGTAGTTGCGCTCGGCCTGGCCGGCGCGCCATGCAGGCTCCGCCTCGATAAACGTGCACAGGCCGTAGCCCAGATCGACCAGCTGCAGCAGGTTGAGGTCGGCCTCGATAAGCGAGTCCCAACCGCAGATGCCGCAGTCGGCGCCGCCGCAGCCCACAAAGGCGGGCGCATCGCTGGGACGCACGATGACAAACTCGATATCGCCGACCGCGCCCTCGCCGGCACGCGTGTCGCGACCGCGCACGATGAGATGACGACCGGGATCGCGCAGCTCAGAGACATCCAAGCCCGCGGACTCAAGCACGTCGAGCGTGTCGGCCTTGAGCGAGCCCTTGGGCACGGCAATGCGCAGCGGACCCTCGGCGCCACGGCCCGCGGCGTGATCGCCATCGGAAGCGGCATCCTCGGCCGAGGTGCGCGCGGCCTCCAGGCGCTCGAGCGAAAAGGCGAAGCCCGCCGCCGGCACCTCGATACCGTCGCCAAATGCGCCGGTAAAGATGGAGTCGTAGCGACCGCCCGAACCGACCGGATCGGGCAGGCCGCCGGCATAGGCCTTAAAGACCAGGCCCGTGTAGTAATCGAAAGAGTTCATGATAGAGAAGTCGAACGACAGCACCTGGGCGTCCTCGGGTGCCAGGCCCTCGCCCCGGGCCCGCCGCTCGCGCGCCAGCGGCGCCACGATACCGGCGGCCTCCAGCAGCGCGTCCACGCGGTCGAGCACCTCGGCTCCGCCGTGCAGACGCGGCAGCTCGCTAATGGCGGCCTTGACGGCATCGGACTCGGCGCTTGCAGCCACGCGGGCATCGAGGCCCACAAAGTCGTTGGCGTGCACGCAGCGCAGGGCCTCGGCGGCCAGCTCGCGATCCTCGCACGCCGCGAGCAATTCCTTAAACGGACGCACGCTACCTGCGATAATGCGTGCATCGGGCAGCGCCAGCTTGCGCACGGCCTCGGCCACGAGCGAGACGATCTCGACATCGCCCACGGTATCGCCCGCACCGATAAGCTCAAAGCCCAGCTGCGTAAACTGACGCGAGCCGCCGGCATTGCGCTGACACTCGCGGACCACCGGCGCCTCGTAGCGCAGGCGCAGCGGCAGATCGGCCGCGCGCATGCGAGTCGAAACCAGGCGAACGATCGGCAGCGTGTTGTCGGGACGGACCACCAGCAGGCGACCGTCGTCATCAAAAAGCTTGAACGGTGTGTCCGCGATGCGGCCGCCCTCCTCGAGCGAACCCTTGTCCTCGAGCAGTGGCGTCTCGACCGGCAGGTAATGATGCTCCCTAAAGCAGCCCTTCACCGTCAGCGCAATCTCCTCGCGCGCCTGAGCCTCCTCGGGCAATATGTCCCGGAATCCCCACGGTGTGGCCGTCATCTGGTGAGCCTCCTCATGCTGTGTTTCATATAGAACGAAAGACCGGCATAGCTCCGCCGGTCTTCTGGGTACTTTAGCATACTAGAGTGCTTGCGGGGAAAATCCGCCGCAACCGCTCATAGCGTATTCATTTGGAAACATAGGGGAAAGCGGTTAGCAGCAGTCTCTCGTCAAAACGCGAAAAGGGCGCCCGCGCAAATGCGGACGCCCTTGTGCAGGATCGAGATATCAACCAGCCAAAATATCGGACCCGTGACCAGCTCTTAGTAGTCGAACTGGTGGTAGTAGCGGCGGTACTTGAGGTTGTGCTTGGTGACCAGCTCGTAGTTGCGAGCGAGGCGGTCGGTGGTCAGCACGGACAGGATCCACGGCGACACGATGACGCGGAAGTCGTCGTCCAGGCCCGGGATCGCGTACTCGGCGGTGTCGATGATGACGTAGTCCTCGTCGCCGGTCACGCCGCTGGTGAGGAAGGCGCGGACGCGCTCGTCGAGGGCGCGGCACTCGTCCTCTCCCATGAACAGGAACACCGGGACGCCGGGCTCGAGCAGCTCGAGCGTGCCGTGGAAGAAGTCGTGCGAGGTGATGTGGCGGATGCGCTTCCACTGCATCTCCTCGAGCAGGCACATGGAGTACAGGATGGTCTCGCCCCAGAGGGCCCCCGAGCCGATGAACATGGTGTAGTCGGCCAGCGCGTACTTCCTGGCGAGCTCCTCGGCGCGCGGCTCGAAGCGCTTGCGGATGTCGAGCATGTCCTTCCAGACGTCCTTCGTCTGCTCGATGAACAGGTCGAACTTGGGGAAGCAGCCGCGGCGGTTGAGCAGGCGCAGGCCGAAGCAGTCGGCGAGGTAGTAGCCCTTCTCGCAGCCGCCGGCGCCGTGGTCGGAGGCCATCATGACGCAGTTCTCGGCGCCCACGGCCTGGCCGATCTTGCCCTCGGGGTTGGTCATGGCGAAGACGCGCACGCCCATCTCCCTCATCTTGCCGACGGCCTCGAGCACCTCGGGGGTGGTGCCGGACTCGGAGGCGGTCAGCACGACGGACCTGTCGGTCATGCGCTTGTGGCCCATGACGTTCCACTCGGCGGCGTGGATCAGGTAGACCTCGAGGTCGCGGTCGCCGAACTTGTTCATGAGGTACTCGAGCTGCATGA
>URFE01000141.1:0-4444 GCA_900546965.1 uncultured Collinsella sp. | reverse complement strand
ATCTGATCGTGTCCGACGATGGCTACGGCAAGAACGAGTTTGTCGAGACCACCCGTCCGCTCGTCGTGGTCACCGCGCCGGGTCCTGGCTCGGGTAAGCTCGCCACCTGCCTGTCGCAGCTCTATCACGAGCACAAACACGGCACCGCTGCCGGCTACGCCAAGTTCGAGACCTTCCCGGTCTGGAACCTTCCCCTCACGCATCCGGTCAACATCGCCTACGAGGCGGCCACGGCGGACCTCGACGATGCCAACATCATCGACTCCTTCCACTTGGAGGCCTACAACAAGACTACGGTCAACTACAACCGTGATGTCGAGGCCTTCCCGGTGGTCCACGCCTTGATGGAGAAAATCCTGGGCGAGAGTCCCTACCAGAGCCCCACGGACATGGGCGTCAACATGGTCGGCTTTGCCATTACCGATGATGATGCATGCCGCGATGCCTCCAAGATGGAGATCGTCCGCCGCTACTTTGCCGCGGTCGAAAACGTGCGCCGCACCGGCGTGGGTGACGAGCAAGTCGACCGCCTCAAGCTCATTATGAAGAAAGCCGGCATCGATAAGAACTACTCGCCGGCGCGCTCGGCCGCCCTTACCAGGGAGCAGCTGACGGGTGGTCCCGTGGGCGCCATGGTTATGCCCGATGGCTCCGTGGTGACCGGCAAGACCTCCACGCGCCTGGGCGCCGCAAGTTCGCTCATCATGAATGCGCTTAAGCATGTTTCGGGCGTCGATCTTGAGCTCGAGGTCATCAGCGATGAGGCGATTGAGCCCATCAGCAAGCTCAAGACGCATTTCCTGGGCAGCAAAAACCCGCGCCTGCATACCGACGAGACGCTTATGGCGCTCTCGATCACCTCGGCTACGAGTGAGACGGCCGCCCGCGTCCTTTCGGGCCTGGAGCAGCTGCGCGGCTGCGATGCTTTCTTTAGCGTGATCATCTCTCCGACGGACGAGACGGTGCTGCGCAAGCTGGGTATCAATGTGTGCTGCGAGCCCAAGTTCGAACGCCGTGGGTTCTTCCACCGCTAATCGAGATAATTGGTCTGAACGGAGCGCAGCGGGTATACATCCGCTGTGCTCCTTTTATCAACGAGGCCTTCGTTAAATCTAAAAACAGCCCGTTTACCTGCCTATAAGAGATTTGTGCGGTATACAATAACCAATAACGCTAACTGTTTCATCCTTTGCGGGGGATGCCGCATGATGGATGTCGCCGGCCATCGTGGGGTGTGCCGGTCGCGCACGGTGCAGGCGATGCCCGTGCTCGGTTTGAGGAGGCTGCCATGGCGGGCAAGGGTCGTGCGAGTGTCAACGATATGAAGCGTGTCGAGGTGCTGGTGCTGATGGAGATCGCTCAGCAGTCTAAAGACGCCGGCGGATTCTATGGCTTCTCGCGCAAAACGCTTGCCGAGCGCGTGGGGGTGTCGCCGTATCGCGCCCGCGCGGCAATCGAGCGCCTGGAATCCGAGGATATGATCGAGGTCGTTTCGCGCTACAACGATGACGGTGGCCAGCTTGCAAATGGCATTTGCCTCACAGCACACGGCGAGTGGTACCTCAAGGGTGTCCGCGACGGTATGCTCGTTCAGGACATGCTGCAGGACGTTGATGCCAATCGATAGCTGTGCGCAGTCTCAGTCAAATCAACGCCGTCCGGCCACACGGGCGGCGTTTTGTTTCGAGATTGAGAAATGCGAGCGCGCGCGAGAAAAAATGCGAACGGCTTGCGGTTCGAGTATTACAATGAAGACCCGTAAGATGTGTATGGACAACTTCTACGGGAAGCGCAGGTAACTCAATATGACCAAGCATGTGTTCGTAACCGGTGGCGTGGTTTCGTCCCTGGGCAAGGGTATTACCGCGGCCTCGCTGGGCCGTCTGCTCAAGTCACGCGGCTACAAGGTAACGATGCAAAAGGCCGACCCGTATCTGAACGTCGACCCCGGCACCATGAGCCCGTTCCAGCATGGTGAGGTCTTCGTGACCGAGGACGGCTACGAGTCCGACCTGGACCTGGGCCACTACGAGCGCTTTATTGACGAGAACTTGACCCGCGATTCCAACTTTACGACCGGCGCTATCTATAAGAGCCTGATCGCCCGCGAGCGCCGCGGCGACTTTTTGGGTGGCACCGTGCAGGTGATCCCGCACGTCACCAACGCCATTAAGGACAAGTTCCGCCGCATCGAGGAGCAGACTGGTTCCGACGTGGTCATCACCGAGCTGGGTGGCACGATCGGCGACATCGAGTCGCAGCCGTTTGTGGAGGCTATCCGCCAGTACCGCAAGGAGGCCGGTCCCGAGAACGTCTGCTACATCCACGTATCACTCGTCCCCTATATCGCCGCCGCTCACGAGGTCAAGACCAAGCCGACGCAGCACTCCGTTAAGGAGCTCCGCAGCTTTGGCATCCAGCCCGATATCATCGTGCTGCGCTCCGACCACCATATTGACGACGCCATTCGCGGCAAGATTGCAAGCTTCTGCGACGTCGACACCGACTGCGTCTTTACCAACGAGGACTGCGCGAGCATCTACGATGTGCCGCAGCTGCTTGCCGAGCAAGATTTTGACCTGCGCATTTGCGAGCGTTTGGGTCTGGACCCGCGTGAGCGCGACATGAGCGAGTGGAATGAGTTCCTGCGTAAGCAGAACCATGCCAACCACCACGCCGACAAGGTCAAGATCGCCGTCGTGGGCAAGTACACGCAGCTGCCCGATGCCTACCTGTCGGTTATCGAGGCCCTGCACCATGCGGGCGTGTTCTATGATCGTCACGTGGACGTGCAGCTGATCGATGGCGAGAGCCTTGACGAGCAGAACGTGTCCGAGGTGCTGGGCGATGCCTCGGGCATCTTGGTTCCCGGTGGCTTTGGTAAGCGCGCCCTGGAGGGCAAGATCCTCGCAGCCGAGTTCGCCCGCGAGCACAAGATTCCGTATCTGGGCATTTGCCTGGGTATGCAGGTCGCCGTGTGCGAGTTCGCCCGCAATGTCGTTGGCCTTGCCGGCGCCAGCTCCTCCGAGTTTGATCCGGACGGTCCGTATAGTGTCATCGACCTGATGAGCTCGCAGGAGGACGTGACCGAGAAGGGCGGCACCATGCGCCTGGGCGCCTATCCGTGCAAGCTCGCCGCCGATACCCTCGCTCGCGAGGCGTATGGGGAGGAGCTCGTCTACGAGCGTCACCGTCATCGCTTTGAGTTCAACAACGCCTTCCGCGACCAGCTTGAGGACGCCGGTTTGGTTATCTCGGGTCTGTCGCCCGACGAGCGCCTGGTCGAGATGGTCGAGCTGCCGCGCGACGTGCATCCGTGGTATGTGGCCACCCAGGCTCACCCCGAGTTCAAGAGCCGTCCGACCAACCCGCAGCCGCTGTTCCGCGAATTTGTGCGCGCCTCGATTGGCCAGCACGAGGGTGTCGACCGCCTGCTGGTGACGCCCCTGAACATGGCTACGGACTAAAGGTGCCGGCAAATAAAGAATATGCCGAAGCTACTCCCTCGTCGCTCGCAGTGGCGGCGGGGGAGTATCTCGATTACCTCGCGGTCGAGCGGGGCTTGGCTCGCAACACGATTGCGGCCTATCGTCGTGACTTGACGACGTACTGTGCTTATTTAGAACGGGCAGGCATTGTATCTTTTGAAGAGGTTACCCGTCAGGTCGTGGAGGACTTTGTCGCTGAGCGCCGCGACGGGGGCTATTCTGACGCCTCGGTGGAGCGTACACTTGCGGCCGTGAAAGGCCTGCATGCCTTTTTGGTGCGAGATGGGGTCGTTGCCCAAAATCCGACGGCAGCGTTGCGGCTGCCCAAAAAGGCCGAGCGCTTACCGGAGTACCTATCCGTGGATGATGTCTCGGCGCTGCTCGATCAAGACTTTCCCGAGGGCGAGATGGGGCTGCGCGACCACGCCATTTTGGAAGTGCTCTACGGGTGCGGCTTGCGCGTGAGCGAGCTGGTGGGGCTCGATGTGAGCGATATCCATGTCGATGACGGCTTTGTGCTGGTTCGCGGTAAGGGCTCCAAGGAACGTTTAGCCCCGTTGGTGGGAAGCGCGGCACGTGCTCTAACACACTATATATGTGATGGACGTTCTCGCTTGGCGGCCCATGCTCGCGGAACCGAGACCTCGGCGGTTTTTTTAAATAAGAACGGACGTCGTCTGTCGCGCCAAGGCGTTCACGCCATATGCGAGCGCTATGGCCGTCAGGTGGGACTGGTGGGCCTCCATCCTCATACGTTGCGCCACTCCTTTGCCACCCACATGCTCGCGGGCGGTGCCGACCTGCGCGTGCTGCAGGAAATCTTGGGGCATGCCGATATATCGACCACGCAGGTCTACACGCATGTCGATCGCACCCAGCTGACCGAGGTCTACCTAGCGGCTCACCCGCTGTCTCTTATACACATCTGACGCTGCCGACGACTTAATAGGTGTAGA
>URFE01000140.1:0-4585 GCA_900546965.1 uncultured Collinsella sp. | reverse complement strand
GATGTCTCGTGGGCTCGGAGATGTGTATAAGAGACAGTTACCGACAAGTCCTGCCTGCGCCCCGCCTATGGCATGCTCTTTGGCATGCCGGGCATCCCATGCGTCTACTATGGCAGCGAGTGGGGGATTGCCGGCGAAAAGGGCGGCCCCGATGGCGATTGGGCGCTGCGCCCTGCGCTCGATGAGCCTGCGCCCAACGAGTTGACGGCCTTCATCAAGCAGCTCACGCACCTGCGCTCGGCAAACGACGCGGCGGCCCGTGCCCTCAACTACGGTGCCTATCGCAACGTGGTGATCCAGAATAAGCAGCTGCTGTTCGAGCGCGCCTGCGATGACGCGACGGTGCTCGTGGCGGTCAACGCCGTGAACGAGCCCTATACCTTTGGAGCCGGCGAGCTCAACGGCTCCTTCGTCGACCTGCTTGCCGACGATGCGCCCACGGTCGAGCTGCTGGGCTCCCTTGAGCTTGCACCCTACGAGGTGCGCTATCTGCTGAGGGCCTAATTCGTGGCTGCGCCGGACGAGGGCTATCAACATATTGAGCATGGGTTTGAGCCCGTGTTCGACCAGCGCTCGCGCGTTTTGGTGCTTGGGTCGTTTCCCTCGGTGCTCTCGCGTGCCAATGCCTTCTACTATGGCAATCCGCAGAACCGCTTTTGGCGCGTGATGGCTGCGTGCCTCGGTGTGCCCGTGCCGCCCAACGAGGGCGATCCTTTGGCAAGTGGCGAGCCCGCGACGCTCGATGCCTCGATTGCCGCCAAGCGCTCCATGCTGCTGAACGGCGGCGTGGCTCTGTGGGATGTAATCGAGAGCTGCGACATCAAGGGCTCGAGCGACGCGAGCATCAAAAACGTCGTTCCGGCGCATGCCGAGCGTATTACCGGCGCAGCCCCTATCGAGGTCGTTGTCTGTAACGGCGGCACGGCAGGTCGGCTCTACAAGCGCTATCTACAAGAACGCACGGGGCTGCCGGCCATCGTTCTGCCGTCGACAAGTCCCGCCAATGCGGCATGGCGCCTGGAACGCCTTGTCGAGCGCTGGCGCGAGGCCGTTGATTGGGGCGCTCTGTAATTTAGATATCTGATTGGGCGCGGGTGCCGAGGTGTTTCATGATGGCATGCCAGATCGGTGCGGGCAGCGCGGGTTTGACGCGCACCATGCCGTCGGCATCGACGCTACCGGCATTGCCACCGCCAAGCAGCTGCGCATGCTCAATGGAGCAGCCCATTCGCACGGCGCCCACAAGCTTATCCATCGCTTCCGAAAATGGCCGACGCAAGAGACCCATGCGCGGGGAGTGGCGAAGCGCTGCGATGCCGGTGCCGGTGCAGACGACAACGCCGTCGCACCATGGCAGGTCACGTAGAATACATGCCCGGTATAGGCGGTCGAGGGCTTCGTCCGCCTGCTTGGTGTTTTTGGACAGGGCCTGAACGACGACATAGACGCGCGCGTCTGTATTCTTAAAGCGATCGAGTATCTCCTCGACAGCGATCATAGCCTCATCATCAAATGCATCATCAACAGCGAGCACCATGCCATCGACTGCACCGGCATCATCCGCCTCCAAATCGATCGGGCGGGGGAGCGCCGTGCCAGAAAGCTGAGCATAGGCGGCGATGGCATCCTGCAGGTCCCAAAGCAAAAACTCAAGATCGGCGCTCTCGGGAATACTGGCAAACGCGATGTTATGCAGTGTTTTTGGTACATCGCCGCGCGCGGTCACCTCCATGCCATCTCCTTTCCAGTCCGTTTCCGTTTAGGTTACACCGTCCGGTGGCGCTCCGCCGCGCTATCCTAGTGCAACCCTTACGAAAGGAACGCCATGCGTCTGCCCATGAATACCTCGCTTGCCACGCTCAAGCCCTCCGGCATCCGCCGGATCAATGCGCTCGCCGCCCAGCATTCGGGATGCATTGCGCTCGCGCTCGGCGAGCCCGATTTTCCTACGCCCGATGTGATTAGCGCTGAGGTGACTGCTTCGTTGGACCGCGGCGACACGCACTATCCGCCCAACAACGGTCGCCCCGCCCTGCGCGAGGCGCTGTCTGCCTACATGGGGGATGCGGGCCTTACGTATTCTGCCGATGAGGTCATCCTGACCGACGGCGCGACCGAGGCCCTGTCGGCAACGTTTATGGCCATGCTCAACCCCGGCGACGAGGTCATTATCCCCACGCCGGCCTTTGGCCTGTACGAGAGCATCGTCGTTGCCAACCACGCCAAAGCGGTCTTTTTGGATACGGAGCCCGCGCAATTTCAGATTGACGAGGAAGCGCTTCGCGCCTGTGTGACCCCAGCGACCAAGGCCATCGTTATCTGCTCGCCCAACAATCCCACGGGCTGCGTCCTCGACGCGGCTTCGCTCGACGCCGTGGCGCGCGTGGCAGAGCAGGCGGGCATCTACGTGGTCTGCGACGACGTATACAACCGCCTGGTTTATGTGGATGGCTACGAGCGCTTTGCCCAGCGTCACCCGGAGCTGCGTGAACAGACGGTCATCATCGAGAGCTTCTCCAAGCCCTGGTCCATGACCGGCTGGCGCCTGGGCTGGCTCGCGGCAGCGGCACCCGTCATCGCCGAGATCGCCAAGGCTCACCAATACTTAGTATCGAGTGCCGTCTCCTTCGAAATGGACGCCGCAGCCCGAGCCCTGACCGTCGACCCAACCCCCATGCTCAAAGTCTACCGAGCCCGCCGCGAACGCGTGCTCGCAGCCTTAAACGCTATGGGCCTCGACGTAGTAGAACCAGCCGGCGCCTTCTATGCCTTCCCCAGCATCAAACAGTACGGCCTAACCAGCGAAGCCTTCTGTATCAAAGCCATCAAAGAAGCAAACGTAGCCCTAGTCCCGGGCGACTGCTTCGGCACCGAAGGCCACATCCGCCTAAGCTACTGCGTCTCCGACGAAAACCTGGACGAAGGCCTCCGCCGCCTGTCCACCTTCATTTCAACCTTGTAGCCCTCAGGGACGCAACATATCAGCCCACCGACCCAAGCATTATGAGTGGGGCGCGTCGCTCAACGGACACGAGGATTCGCAGCAAAGGTAACGTAGCTCCGGCCGGGAGGGGCAGGGCGAGTTTTCCGTAGATTCCGCACGAGCCGAAGGCCACTTAATGTGGCCTTCGTGCGAGCCCAGGACTTGACCGAGCGGAAAACTCGCCCTGCCCCTCCCGGTCGGAGCGTATGCAGGGTTTGTGTACGAATCCTCGCGCCCGTTGACCGACGCCGGGGTCCCCGCCATAATACTTTCGGTTCACGCACGAATCCGCTGCCAGAGACAGCCGGCGCAAACGGGTCTTACCCGCGAGCTTAATGGGACTTCCCGCCAGCCGAGGTGGTCGAGTAGATATGTCTTCTCGCCCCCGTCGCTCATGCAGCGCGGGGGCTTTCTTTTTGGACATGCCCCCGTCACGTCCTTGTGGCGGACCGTGCCCGGAAAGAATTCGAGGAGGTGTAATTCATGCCCCAGCAGTACAAAATCGACAAGGTTGCAGAGATCGAGTCCCGTATCGCCGAGAACGCCGGTCTGTTCGTCGTCAACTACAACGGTCTGACGGTTAAGCAGGCTCAGGAGCTGCGTCATCAGCTTCGCGAGTGCGGCGCCGAGATGAAGGTCTACAAGAACAACCTGGTCAAGATCGCTCTCAAGAACCAGGAGCAGCCCGAGATCGACGAACTCCTCGCCGGCCCCGTCGCTTATGTGTTCTACGAGACCGAGCCGGTCGAGGCCGCTAAGGCCCTTAAGGACTTCTCCGCTAAGTCCAAGGGCGTCCTTGAGATCAAGGGCGGTATCTCCGACGGCAAGGCCGTTTCCGCTGATGATGTTAAGGCTATCGCCGAGCTGCCCACCAAGGATCAGCTTCTCGGCCAGATCGCCGGTCTCATCTCCGGTTTCGCTCGCGACATCGCTGTCTGCGTCAACGGCGTTTCCTCTGGTCTCGCTCGTTCGATCCAGCAGGTCTCCGAGCAGAAGGCAGCCTAGTCGCTGTTTTCACCCGCGGCGGCAACGCCGCACCCCTGGCGCATTCGCGCCGTGTTTTAACTGATCTCCGTGCACAGACACGGAAACCGAAAGGACTTAGAAATGGCTAAGCTTACCACCGATGAGATCATCGATGCTCTTAAGGAAATGACCCTTCTCGAGGCTTCCGAGCTCGTCAAGGCTATCGAGGACACCTTCGGCGTTTCCGCCGCTGCTCCTGCCGCTGTTGTCGCCGCTCCCGCTGCTGGCGCTGCTGAGGCTGAGGAGAAGACCGAGTTTGACGTCGTGCTCGAGGGCTTCGGCGACAACAAGATCCAGGTCATCAAGGCCGTCCGTGAGCTCACCAACCTTGGCCTGAAGGAGGCCAAGGAGGTCGTCGAGGGCGCTCCCAAGGCTGTTCTCGAGGGTGCCAAGAAGGAGGACGCCGAGGCTGCCAAGGAGAAGCTCGAGGCTGCTGGCGCTGCTGTCACCCTCAAGTAATCAGGCTTTCTCGCCAGATTTCTTTAAAGACGGGGTTCGCATTGCGAGCCCCGTCTTTTTTGTATTCAAGACTTTAGTCTGCTGGCCGCGCAGCGGCCAGCTTTAAACCACCCGCTA
>URFE01000139.1:0-4685 GCA_900546965.1 uncultured Collinsella sp. | reverse complement strand
GGTATACGGGTGCATCATCGACGTCTTCAATACAGAAGATATCAGTGCGGAGTGCGCCGGGAGGGAGCTTGCTCTCCGCCCTGCGGGCTCGGCGATGTCACAACGAACAATAATTAATCTGAATTAAAGATGGTGCGCGGCCTTTTAGGCCGCTCTTTTGTTTTGGTTCGCGCCATGTGGGGGCGGTGGCGACGTGCATTTTTGCGAGTATTCTGCAATCGAAGGCCCCTGCATACCGACCTCGGGCAAAAAATCGGGATTTCTTGATGTTTTCTACGGATGATGGGCGGGGTTATGGGCTGACAGCGGTTGATTTGCAGGGATATTCGCGGTCTTTGGCATTTATCGTGGCGCCCGAAGCTCTTGGTTATGTTGAATACTCCTAAAAATGCACGGCGCTTAGAGGGGGACCTTCGCGAAAAAGGAAACCGCCCCGTCGAAGTATGCATTCGACGGGGCGGTTTATGCATTTGGCCGATTAAGGATGCGCTGCCAAACTACTAGAACTTGACGGTCGGGGCCTGGCGGGCTGCTTCGGCGGCCTCGAAGCCCTGGCGCTCCTTAAACTGGAAGATGCCGGCAAAGATGACAGCCGGGAACGTTTGAATGGCGTTGTTGTAGCTGAGCACGCAGTCGTTGTAGCTCTGGCGTGCATAGCTAATCTTGTTCTCGGTATCCTCGAGCGATGCCTGCAGCTGCGTAAAGTTGGTGTTTGCCTTAAGATCGGGATAGGCCTCGGCTACGGCGAAGAGCTGACGCAGCGCACCGGTCAGCACGTTGTCGGCTTCCATCTTGGCCTCGGGCGTGGTGGCCTTGACGGCGGTGTTACGCGCGCTGATCACGGCGGAGAGCGTCTCCTGCTCGTGCTTGGCGTAGCCCTTGACGGTCTCGACCAGGTTGGGGATCAGGTCGTTGCGACGCTGCAGCTGCGTATCGATGTTCTGCCAGGCGTTATCGATGCGGTTACGCTTGGTGACCATGTTGTTGTAGATGCCGGCGATGGCGCAGGCAATCACAATGACAACAACGATGCCGATGATGACGGGAAGCATGATGTCTCCGTTTCGAATGGCCGCGGCGGCATGCACCAGCTGCCGTTGGTATAACGCTACTAGTATACCCGCAACGTTTTGTCGTGCCGAACTTTCCGGTAAGCGTTGTGTTTTCGTCGGGGTCGGCACCGGGGCAAAGCGCGCGAGGTACAGGTGTAAGATATGCGACAGATTGACGAGTGCTGTCTTTGCCCTGAGGATGGCGATACCAGTGGACCTTCGCATCAAGAAAACCTACCGCGCCCTGTTCGATGCCTTTACCGAGCTTCTCGAGGAGCATCGTTTTGAGGACCTGACGGTTGCCATGCTGTGCGACCGCGCCATGATTCGCCGCACGACGTTCTACAAGCACTTTCGCGACAAGAACGATTACTTTGCCTTTTATATCGATGAGCTCATGTCGGGCTTGCCGCAAAAACAGCCCGATGAGGCCGGTGCAGTGTCTGCCGAGGACGTGCACGCGCTTCGGCACGCGATTTTGGACGATGCCATGGATTTGATTCTGGCGCACGAGCGGCTCATGGATAACATTTTGGCAAGCAGCATGTCGGGCATGTTGACCAACGTTATTTGCGACCGCATTGCCCGCTCCATCCGCGAGCGCGTGATGAACGTGCTTGCCGAGGATGCCCTGGCCCCCGTGTCACTCGAGACGACGTCTGAGTTTGTCGCCGGCGGCATTATTCGACTTTTCACGATATGGTGGGAATCGGGCCACGATCTTGAGCGTCGACCTGAGATAGCCGACGTGGTCGATGCACTGTTTGAGCGGACCATGACACCGGTGCATCACTAGGAGTGGCGGAGAGAGGGGGATTCGAACCCCCGGAACGCTCTCGCGCTCAACGGTTTTCAAGACCGCCGCATTCAACCGCTCTGCCATCTCTCCGTGAGTCGTAATGATAGCATCGTTTTGAATTTGCAACAGGGAAGGCGAACGATGACGATCACCGAAATCGACGAGAAGTTCATGCGCGAGGCGTTGGCGGAGGCGCGAGCCGCCGCGGCGGTGGGCGAGGTGCCCATCGGAGCCGTAGTGGTGCGCGACGGCGAGATTGTCGCGAGGGCGCACAATCGGCGCGAGCTCGATCAGGATCCTTCGGCTCATGCAGAGTTCGCGGCCCTGTGCGCCGCTGCCCAGGCGCTCGGTCGCTGGCGCCTTTCCGATTGCACGGTCTATGTAACGCTCGAGCCTTGCTGCATGTGCGCGGGCCTTATGGTCAACGCGCGCGTGGGACGCTGCGTGTATGGCGCGAGTGATGCCAAGGCGGGCGCGTTGGGTTCGCTGTATGACCTGAATGCCGATTCGCGCCTGAATCATCGGTTTAACGTGACGGCTGGGGTCCTGGCGGATGAATGCCGCGAGCTGCTGAGTAGCTATTTTGGCGGTCTGCGCGGAGCGGGCGGCGCTGATTGCGGTTGTGGGGCCGATCTTGAAGCACACGCCGCTCACGCCGCAGCGCTTGCAGGTGCCGGTGAGGATGCTGGCACGGCGGTTGACTTTGGTCCTGCGTGCCGCCGACCCCGCCGTGTGCTGTTGGCGATCGACTCCTTTAAGGGCAGCGTTTCGAGCTCGCAGGCGGAGTCGGCAGTTGCCGAAGGTATGCGCCGCGTGTGGCCCGATGCCGAGGTGCGCGCATTGCCGCTGGCAGATGGTGGCGAGGGAACGCTCGATGCCGTTGCCGCGTGCGGCGGTGAGATTGTGACCTGCGAGGTGGCAGGTCCCTTGGGCGACCGCGTGTCTGCCCGGATGCTGGTTGATGTCGAGCGCAAGTCCGCGGTCATCGAGATGGCCGAGGCGGCCGGAATTGGGTATTCGCCTTGCACGGAGTCGACGGCGTTGGCGGCCACAACCTATGGCGTGGGCGAGCTGATGCTCCGTGCGGTTCGTGCCGGGGCAAAGACTATCTATATTGGCTTGGGCGGCAGCGCCACCAACGATGGTGGCGCCGGTATGCTGCAGGCGCTGGGCGCGCGCGTGGTCGATGATCAGGGCTGCGATGTCGCCCCCGGTCTTGCGGGCCTTGAACACGTGGCGAGTATCGATTTGACGTCAGCGCTGCAGGCTTTGGATGGCGCTCGTATCGTTGTGCTTTCGGATGTCGAGAATCCGCTCGTAGGGCGTCGCGGCGCGCTTGCGGTGTTCGGCGGACAGAAGGGCCTGCCGACGGATGCTGCCGAGGCGCTGAGCAGGTGCGACAGCTGGATGGTCGGCTACGGCCGCCTGCTCGATACGGCGATTGCCGGAGCTCGAGCCCAGGGTTTGTTGCGCACGCCCGAGGGCGCACGGACATTTGGCTTGGTGCTCGGCGTGCCCGGCGCGGGCGCTGCCGGTGGCTTGGGCGCGGCGCTGCTGGCGCTCGGTGCGAAGCTGCGCTCGGGTGTGGAGACGGTGCTCGATCTCGTGGGGTTTGACGAGCGCGTGCGCGATGTCGACCTGGTCATAACGGGCGAGGGCAATATGGATGAGCAGTCCGCTGCCGGTAAGGCGCCGGTGGGTGTGGCCCGTCGTGCCAAGCGGTGTGGCAAACCGGTGATTGCTGTCGTGGGCGGTCGCGCTGATAACCTGGATGCGGTGTATGGGCAAGGCATCGACCTTGTACTGCCGATTTGCCGCAAACCCATGGGCCTGGAACAGGCACTCGATCCGCAAGAAGCCACAACCAACCTCATCTGCGCCGGCGAAGCGGCCGCTCGATCCTACGACCTTGGCCGTATCTAAAACCCATCTCTTTATAAGTTGCGGTGGATTAGTTCCTGTTTGGCGGCTCAGACAGCAAAAACAGGAACTATTCCACCGCAACTTCGAGAATGGCCATTCGAGGTTGGCTGCCTTGGGTCTTTGGTCGGACCGTTTGCCACGAAATGCGGCCATCTACTACGTTAAACCGGCCACCCTCGACCATCCCGGAATTTGCAAAAACAAAACCGCAGGTAGAAAGCTTGCCTATTTTCGAAAAAGCCGGCTATGGTTGACCCTTGCGGCCTAAACGTAGTAGATAGGTCCTTTCTGTGGTGCGGCACCAAGCCGGTCATTTTGGGATGGGACTATTTTGACTACTCATTGGCTGCTCTGGCAATCGGGCTGCAAAAGTAGTCAAAAAAGCTCCGTCCCAAATTAGCTACCTTGCTCTGGCGGGCTGGAGCGGGTAAGATATATCGAGCGCCTAGCGCGTTCGATGGGTTCGGATGACGACATGTTCCGAATCTGGTCAGGTCCGGAAGGAAGCAGCCATAAGGAGCCTCTGTCGGGCATCCGAATCCATCGAGCGCACGGGCGCTTTTTGGTGCCGCGACATGGCCCGGCCGGCGACGAGGTATTTGGTGTCTCGCTGGTCCTCGGCTGCGCCTGTGGGATCGCTCGACTACCAAATACCTCGTCGCCGGCCGGGCCCCGTCGTCCAAAAATCACCCGTAAAGTCGCGTTTATCGGATAACTTAATCCCTTGCTTTGTGTTGCTCGCTGGCTTTGCCAAAACAGCGGCGGATACATGCCTTGGGCACTGGTAGCCTTCGTGCTTACTTCGCCTTAACATCTGTAACGAGTTGCTTACGCATCTCCAGAGTTCGCCGTACTATCATGAATCAGATTGAATTGAAATGATGATAGGGAGCGCCTATACATGATTGAGC
>URFE01000138.1:0-4688 GCA_900546965.1 uncultured Collinsella sp. | reverse complement strand
CGCGGCTGATCCGGTCCGACCGGGCCGCGCGGCAAGGAGATATATTGCCAGACCGGAGGGGCCCCGTGGGCGGGAATCTGGGCGTACACATTTCCTACACATTTTGTGATCCGGCTAACGTTTGCCAGCCGTTACCTACCGCTCGCCGAGCATCTCTTCTATATAAGGCAGACTCATGGTTAAAGCGGATACGTCCCCCTAGCTAAAGCACAGCCAGCATCGAGCAACTCATCACGCTCTTCCACCGAGAACCCCTCGGCGTAGACACGCACCACTGGTTCGGTCCCGCTAGGACGGACCAGCAGCCACGTGTCATCCTCGAATGCCAAACGCAAGCCATCCATATGACTAACGTTTTGCGGCACCTTGCCACAAATCGACTTGGGGTTTACGCCCGGCAGCAGGGTTCGTAACGTTTCGGCATCTTCGGCCTCAAGGCGCAAATCCCGTCGACCGTAACTCGTCTTACCAAAACTGTCCTCGAGTTGGTCGACCAGAACGCCCAAAGGCGCGTCCGTCTTTGCCATAAGCTCACACAGAATTAGACAGGCGAGGATTCCATCGCGCTCGGGCATATGCGCGGCGATGCCGATACCACCGGCTTCTTCGCCGCCTATGAGGACGCCGCCCTTTTTCATCTCCGCCGCTATATATTTGAAACCGACTGGTTTGACGGTCACGCGGCAGCCAAGCGCCTCGGCAATGCGACGCACGAGCGTCGAGCATGAAAGATTGACGACGACGCGCCCCTCCAAATTACGAAATTGAACCAAGTCGCCCAAAACGAGCGCCATGATCTGATGCGGATGTATATATCTGCCGCGCTCGTCAACCGCACCGATACGGTCGGCGTCGCCGTCGGTCACCAGACCAGCGCAAGCTCCGTCATCGATAACCGTGCGCTCGCAAGCGTCCACCCAAGGCTCAACGGGGTCGGGGCAGATATCTTCTTGGTCAGACGCCTGCCCGGCGTGAATCTCGTGCACCTCAACGCCAAGCTCGCGCAGCAAGTCGGCTAGATAACCCTGGGCTGCGCCGCCCATGGGATCGACAACCACGCGCAGGTGCGCGCCGCGGATGGCTTCGGCATCGACAAACGATGCCACCGCCTGCATATAGTCAGGAATGATATCCGCGGTGCGATATTGCCCCTCGATCCCCATTGGCTCGGGAGCCATGGTCTCTTCGAGCTCTTCGATGACATCCTGGTTGGCGGTCGAGCCGTCACCCATGCGAATCTTGAGGCACAGATAACCCTGCGGATGATGGGACCCCGTCACCATGAGCGCGCCGCACGCCTCACCGTCATAAGCCGCCGCCCACGTAAGGGCAGGGGTCGGAACAGGTCGCGAAGCGAGCACGGCGTCCAGCCCGTGCGCTGCTAGCACGCCCGCCGCAAGCTCAGCGAACTCGCTCGCCAGGGGCCGGGTGTCGAACCCTATATATACCGTTTTGCCCGGATTGGTCTTTTGCCACAACTCGCCGACGGCATCGGCGATACGGGCAACGTTATCGGCAGTGAAGTCCTCATCGACGCGAGCGCGCCAACCGTCAGTTCCAAAATGAATTATCGCGCACACGCGCAGACACCTCACAGTGTTTGGATCATGGTACGCGTGAGGTATACCCGCAACACGCACTCAGCAACCTGCCGGCACCAGCATTCACCATTTGGGCAAATGCTGCCGAGGACATGCAAGCAATAAAAAAACCGCCCCGTATGGAGCGGTTTGCCCTTTATATATCGAGCGCCTCGGCCATCGCGGCCGTAGTGATTGCCGTGGTTCCACAGCAACTGCCCACCATTGCGGCGCCGGCATGTCTCCATTCGATGCATGCGCGCGCGAAAGCTTCGGGATTCTCGTGCCATACGGGGCCATCCTGAGTCTGGACCGGATCGCCTACGTTGGGACGCACCGTAACGGGAGTAGTCGCCGATGCAACCATCCTGGGCACCGCCGCATTCGCGGCCGCAAGCGAACAGCAATTAACACCAACCGAGTTTGCGCCGTGTTTTTCGGCGTACAAAACGGCTGCCTCGATGTTGAGGCCATCGCCCAGCAGGTCGCCTTTATCGTCAACGACAAAACTCACCAGAACAGGCATGCCGTCGGCGGCATCTCGGGCGCCGGCAAGCATGGGCTGCAGATTACGGATAGACGTCACCGTCTCGATCAGCAGACCGTCAACACCAGCATTGAGCAAGGCGTGCGCCTGTTCGCGCGCAATGCCGCGGATTTCACGATACTCGACAGAGTCCTCGGCAAACCACTCAATACCGATCGGGCCCATCGAGCCCAGCAGTAGCTGAGGGTGCGCCTGGCGGGCATCGTCGACGGCCCCGCGATTGACCTCCGCCACGGACGGCGCAATCTGGTCGTGCTTGAGGGCATAGCTCGATGCCTGAAAGGTATTGGTAATGAGCACCTGCGCGCCGGCGGCGACATACAAGCGGTGGATACGAGAAACGGTCTGCGGCTCTGCCAGATTCCAAAACGCCGGTGGAATGTCGGCGGCATCGTACTCACTCAACAAAACACTGCCCATGGGGCCCTGCGCCAACAAGGTCTCGCTCGACAAGCGGCGCGTAAGTTCCTCGGCACCAAAGCGGTTGTAATAACTCGTATCCATATATATCCCGCTATTCCTCGACGCTGATTCCCTGCTTTTCGAGATAGGCGAGCCAGCGGCTCATCGTGTCCTCGGATAGCGCATGCTCCATCATGCAGGCCTCGGAATCGGCTCGCTCAAATTCGACACCGAGCTCCTGAACCAAAAACGTGCGGATGAGGCGATGACGGTACCAGATAGCCGCGCCAACCTCGCGGCCGCGATCGGTCAGGATCACCTTGCCGTAGTGCGATTGCTCGACAAGCTCGGATGCCTTGAGCGCCGAAACCGCTTTATTGACCGATGCCTTGGAGACGCCAAGGCGCTGCGCGATGTCGACCGATCGAACGCCGTTGGTTTCCCCCTCTTCGCTTTCAATGCGAACCATGCACTCCAAGTAGTCTTCGTTCGCCACCGTCAGATGTAGTTCGCGCGAGCTATTTGTCGTATCCATGATCTTCCGTCCCTTCTGCATTCAATGGCTGATTCTACCCCATCCAAGCGTCGCGGTATGCCGTGGCATACCGTGCTAGAGTTCTTGTTGCACACGACGACCAAGATTGGAGCGGTCTTTATGGAAAACACCACCACGAACCCCGATGTCCTCGAGCGCTTTTTGCGCTACGTCCAGATCAACACGCAGTCCGAGGATGCAAACTGCGACCAGGTACCCTCGAGCGCCGTTCAGTTTGACCTTGCCAACGTGCTGGCTGAAGAGCTGCGCGAGCTTGGTGCGGAAGATGCCCACGTGACCGAGCACGCCTATGTCTGCGCGCATATCCCCGCAAGTGCGGGCGCTGAGGACAAGCCCGCCCTGGGCCTGATCGCCCATCTCGACACCACCGAAGTTGCACCGGGTGCCGGCGTGAAACCGCACATCGTACACTACGAAGGCGGCGACCTGGTCTGCGGCACGGTTGACGGTAAGCCCGTTGCCATGAGTACCGCCAAGCTTCCCGCCCTGACTGACCTCGCGGGTGAGGACCTGGTCTGCAGCGATGGCACCACGCTGCTGGGCGCGGACGACAAGGCAGGCGTCGCCGAGATCATGTCGCTTGTCGCGCGTATCGCTCAGGACCCTTCTCTGCCCCATCCCGCACTCGGCATTTGCTTCTGCCCTGACGAGGAGATCGGCCACGGAGCCGAGCTGTTGGATATCGATACCTTTGGCTGCAAGTACGCCTACACGGTCGACGGCGGCCCCATCGGCGAGCTGGAGTGGGAGTGCTTTAACGCCGCCGAGGCGACCGTCCGCTTTGAGGGCCAGTCCATCCACCCGGGCGACGCCAAGGGCCGTATGGTCAACGCAGGCAATCTGTTCTGCGACTTCAACGCGTTGCTCCCCTACGCGCAGCGCCCGGAGTATACGGAAGGCTACGAGGGCTTTTATCACCTTGAGGGTGTATCTGCGACCGTCGATCACGCCACAGCGCGCTATATCGTCCGCGACCATGACGCCGCCAAGTTCCAGCAGAAACTCGACCTTATTGATGCCGCTGCCTCGATGCTCAACCAGCGTCTGGGTGAGGAGCGCGTGACGGTCGAGATTAAGCAGCAGTATCGAAATATGGCCGAGATCGTTCGTGACTATCCCGAGCTTATTGATGTTGCCAAGGAAGCCTACCTTGCCTGCGGCGTTGAGCCCCAAGTGCTGCCAATTCGTGGCGGCACCGACGGCGCCCAGCTGTCGTTCCGCGGTCTGCCCTGCCCCAACCTTTCCACCGGCGGCTATTGCTACCACGGCGTCAACGAGTTCGTCCCGGTCAGTTCGCTCGTCAAGATGACCGACGTCCTGCAGGAGCTCATCGCCCGCTTTGCATAGGGAACTCGAACAATCTAGGTAAGCAAAACCGCCCCGTCCTCAAAACCGAGAACGGGGCGGTTTTTGGTGCAAGGGGAGTAGTCAGCACCGCAGGTTGAGCCAACGTCAGCGAGCGATGTCCAAGGCGAACAAGTTGGCATGAAAAAGGCAGGGCATTGACCTTCTGGTCATGCCCTGCCTTTTGAATGACAAATTGTCGCCCTGGGCGGCGCGCAGCGTCAAGCCGTTACGGCGTTTGGTAAAACGCCGTAACTTA
>URFE01000137.1:0-4725 GCA_900546965.1 uncultured Collinsella sp. | reverse complement strand
TGAAGGTGACCGACGGTGGCGATGCGTTCTTGCCGCTTGGCGAGGAGGCGGACGATCCGACGCTGCCCGGCGAGCTCGCCTACATCGATGATGCGGGCGCCGTGTGCCGCTGCTGGAACTGGCGCGACGGCGTTCGAACGGCGCTGTCCGATGATTCGGCCGATGCGTTCCTGGCGATTGAGTGCGTGGAGCCCGAGCGGATGGGGGATTGCCAGGCTGCGATCGATCGCTTAGCCGAGCTGCTTGAGCGCTATCTGGGAGCGACGGTTGTCATTAAGACGCTTGTGACCCGCGACAATCCTTGCGTGGAGCTGTAGCGGCGCCTAGAACCTATTGATGCCCCAAACCACCACAAAGGTGCCTGTCCCCTTTGTGGTGGTTTTTATGTTGATGGGTTAACAAATGGGGTATTTGGGTACGGGTGTCGCCTTATGCGACTAAGATGTTTACCCGTTAGCATTATGCAAGCGAAAGGCGGTCGTCTCCCATGCAGCAGAGCGACGAGACACGTTTCGAGGACTTTGTCGGACTGATCAGCGGACTCTACAAGGAGATCCAGCGCATTAAGACGTCTGAGGGCGCAAGGCTGGGTCTCAAGGGCTCCGACGTTATGTGCCTGTACTATCTTGAGCGCAGCAAGGACGGCCTGACTGGCGCCGACCTGGCTCGCATGGCAGGCGTGACCCGCGCCGCCGTCTCGCGTACGCTCGCGCATCTGGAGGAGGGTGGCTACGTCGAGGTCGATGATTCGGGCGATGCCGCCGTTAAGTATCGTGCTCCGGTGCGCCTGACCGCTCTGGGCGGCGAGAGCATGAGCGAGGCGGACCGCATCATTCGCGAGGTGCTCGATACCACCGGTAAGGCTATGGGTGTGGAGCAGCGCGAGCAGATGTATGCGTCGCTGCGCACGATTCTCAACACCCTGCGCGAGATCTAAGGCCGCCAAGGCATTTGCTTCCAATTAACAACTGCATAGTCCCGTTTGAGCGCGTATACCGTGCCGGGGCATTGCTGTCAAAATTCCCCGCGCGAGGTCCGCGCAAGAAAGGATTCGCTATGTCCATTCGTATTATTACCGATTCCGCGAGCGATATGTCGCCGGCTGAGCACCCCGCTCTGCGTGTTCTGCCGCTGTCCGTTACCTTTGGCACCGACGTGTACATGGATGGCGTCGACATCGATCACCAGCGCTTTTACGAGATGCTCGTGGAGCGCGATGAACTGCCCAAGACCGGCCAGGTCAACCCGTACGCGTTTTCGCAGGCGATTGCCGAGGCGCGTGAGGCCGGCGACGAGGCAGTGATTATTACCGTTGGCGCCAAGCTTTCGGGCACCAATCAGAGTGCCCGTACCGCACTTGCCGAGGCGCCGGGCGGCGACGTGTTCGTGGTAGATAGCAACAACGTCACCCTGGGCGAGCGCGTGCTGGTCGAGTATGCGCTGCGCTTGGTGGACGAGGGCCGTAGCGCGGCCCAGATCGCGGCGGCCGTCGAGGCCGTGCGCGACCGTGTGGTGGTTATCGGTCTGCTCGAGACGCTGGAGTACTTGGTGCGTGGCGGTCGCCTGTCTGCTGCTGCGGGCGCTGTGGGCACGCTGCTCAACGTTAAGCCCGTGGTGGCCGCCGAGGACGGCCTGATCGTGCAGCTGGGCAAGGCGCGCGGTTCCAAGAACGGCCGTAACCTGCTTAACCAGAAGGTCGAAAAAGCGGGCGGCGTCGACTTTTCCATGCCGCTGGCGCTGGGCTATACGGGCCTTTCGGACGCCGTGCTCAAGAAGTATATCGAGGACAGCGCGGCACTGTGGGCTGGACACACCGAGAACGAGCTGCCCATCCACACCATTGGCGCCACCATCGGCACCCACGTGGGCCCCGGCGCCGTAGCCGTAGCTTTCTTCCGCCCCGCCAACTAGCTTTCCGGTCAAAACCACCACAAAGGGGACAGGCACCTTTTTGGTGGTTTATGCTTGTTTCGGTTGAAAGGAGCATGCGATGGCGTCTGAGGGCTTTTTTGAGCGGGTGTATGAGGTGGTCGAGCAGATCCCCGAGGGGATGGTCGCCACGTATGGCCAGGTGGCGCTGCTTGCCGGTCGTCCACGAAGTGCGCGGTACGTGGGGTATGCCCTGCATAGTAATCCGCGCCCCGGCGAGATTCCCTGTCACCGCGTGGTGTTTGCCGACGGGCACATATGCGAGGGCTTCGCTTTTGGCGGTCCCGATGCTCAACGTGAGCTTTTGCTAGGGGAAGGTGTGGCGTTTAAGGACGACATGCACGTCGACTTGGCCGCCTGTCGCTGGCCTGCCGGGCTCTAGCGGTTCTGCCGTGGCGAAAACCACCACAAAGGCGCCTGTCCCCTTTGTGGTGGTTTTACGCTGTAGGTTTACCAGAGCTAACTTATGGAGAAGGTGTGGTGGCGTACTTTGCCATCAGAAAGTAAACCACGGTGAACTATATTGGTTTCAGCAACGGAGCAGGCAATAGGCGATGAAAAAGCCTGCCCTGTTGAGTTTGATTCGCATTCCTCCCCTCTGTGCGATTCAACGGTGTACTTCGGGAACAGGCCTGCTGGCAACTAGCTGCCGGCGGGCCTGTTCCTGTTTGTCGAGGGGATGCGATGGACGGAGCCGAAGCGGTCCGGCTCCAAAAAAGGCGGACGCCGTAGCGCCCGCCCTAAAGCAATCGAAAGCTCAAGCCAGCAGATCGGTCTAGTACACCATGCCCATGGCGTCCTGAACCTCGGCCAGGGTCTGCTCGGCGATCTCGTTGGCGCGACGGTTGCCCTCGTGCAGGACGTCCTTCACATAGTCCAGATCGTTCTCGTAGCGCTGGCGACGCTCGCGGATCGGTGCGAAGTACTCGTTGACGGCCTCGGTCACGTACTTCTTGAGCTGGCCGGAGCCGCCCATGCCGATCTCCTCGGCAATCTCGACCTCGGAGCGACCGGTGCAGATGGCGGCTGTCGAAAGCAGGCCAGACACGCCGGGGCGGTTCTCGGGATCGAACGTGATCATGCGCTCGGAGTCGGTCTGGCTCTTCTTGATGCGTTTGGCCGTCTCCTCGGCGGTCATCGAGATATTGATGGCGTTGCCGTAGCTCTTGCTCATCTTGCGGCCGTCCAGGCCGGGCAGCAGCGGGGTCTCGGACAGCAGTGCGTCGACCTCGGGGAATACCTTGCCGTAGCGGTTGTTAAAGCGGCGGGCGATGGTGCGGGTGAGCTCGATGTGCGGCAGCTGGTCGCGACCGACGGGCACGACGTTGCCCTTGCAGAATAGAATGTCGCAGGCCTGGTGCACCGGGTAGGTGAGCAGAAGGCCGGTAAGCTCGTGGCCCGAGGCCTCCATCTCGGCCTTGACCGTGGGATTGCGCGCCAGCTCGGCCTCGGAGACCAGCGACAGGAACGGCAGCATGAGCTGGTTGGCGGCGGGCACGGCGGAGTGAGCGTAGATCATGGTCTTGTCGGGGTCGATGCCGCAGGCAAGGTAGTCCATGACCATGTTGTACACGTTGTCCTGGATGTGCTCGGTCGTGTCGCGATCGGTGATGACCTGGTAGTCGGCGATGAGCACGTTGGTCTTGGCGCCCATGTTCTGCAGCTCAACACGGCCCTTGAGGGTGCCGAAGTAGTGGCCCAGGTGCAGACGGCCGGTGGGGCGGTCGCCGGTGAGCATGGTGAACTTCTCGGGCGTCTTGGCCAGGCCCTCGCGAATGGCGTTGCTCTTTTGCAGCGCGACTTCGTAGCTGTTCTCGTTTGGCATGATTGCTCCTTACGTATGTTCATGGGTCAAGATGATAGCGCGTTTATTGGAGGGGCGGTGCGTAAGTAGGCGAGGGGCGGGAGAGGGACGCGCGTGCTGCGGCATGTGCGATGGGTGCGGCGCGGCCGCGCTTGGCCAACGGTGCCTTGGCACATCCTCGGTAGCTTGCCCTAGAGCTTGTGGTGGCGCTCTTCCTTACGTTCCTCAGCTGCCTGCTCCTCCTGCTTAAAGGCGGGGTCGTCGGGGGTGACGAGCTCGTCCTCGTGCGTGCGCTTGTTGTAATGGTGGCGCAGCACGGGCTCAAACAGATGCAGATGCTTGGCGAAGGCAGCCGAGCCAATGGCGAGCACGGTAAAAATGAGCACGCGCATGGGCACCTCGACCTGATTGATGGCGGCGGCGCCGGCCGAAAGCATGATGCACCAGGCATAGATGAGCAGCACGGCCTGTTTTTGGTTGTAGCCTTCTTGGATCAGGCGGTGGTGGATGTGGCCCTTGTCGGCCTGTCCGATGCTAATGTGGGCGCGCTTGCGGCGCACAATGGCGCTAAACGTGTCGATGATGGGCACGCCGGCAACGATGAGCGGGATGATAAGCGAGGTGAGTGCGGCGGTGCGGCTCACGTTGAGCAGCGAGATGGAGCCCAGCGCAAAGCCCAGAAGCAGCGACCCCGAGTCGCCCAAGAAGATGCTTGCGGGGTTGAAGTTGTAGTGCAAAAAGGCCAGACAGGCGCCAAAGAGCGCAATAGAGAGCGCGGCGGCGTCGATGCGGCCCGAGAGCACGGCCATCGAAAACATGGTGAACGACGCGATGCCGCAGATGCCCGTGGCCAAGCCGTCGAGGCCGTCGATGAGGTTAATGATGTTGGTGAATGCCACCAGATAGATCACGGTGATGGGGTAGGCGAGCCATCCGAGCATGATCTCGCCGGGGGCAAACGGGTTGACGATGACGCCGATTTTTAGGCCGCC
>URFE01000136.1:0-4738 GCA_900546965.1 uncultured Collinsella sp. | reverse complement strand
GCCTTGCGGTGGTTAAAATGTGACCATAGAGGCAGTTTTAGCGAACCCCGCGGGAGTGACGCGTATGGACAACAACACGCTGCTGTTCCAGGACAAAGGTTCGGGTAGGTTTAAAGACGTCAAGATCTACCCTAACCGCATCGAGGTGCTCAAGAAGGGCACTTTTGGTGGCAAGCACACCGAGATTGTTTATCTTAAGGACATTACGGGGGTCAGCAGGATCAAGGGCCGCGACGTTTTCCTACGTAACAGGCTGTTGACTGCCTGTGTCTTTAGTCTGAGCAGCTGCTCCCAAGCTCAGGAGTTCGTGAATGCGCTGAACATGGTGATGTAGCCGATAACGGTGTTCGGGCTAAGGTAAAAATCGGGGCGCAGAACGGTATTCTGCGCCCCCCAATTGAGTCGATGTGTCTAAAAGGCGGGCTTGCCTATTCGTTGTCGTCCCCAACGTTTTCGCGGTCATTGGCAAGCATCGCCGCGCCGGCGACCGTTGTCGCCACGGCGGCGGCAGCGAGCCCGGCGGCAACGCCAGAGCCGTCGCCCGTGTCGGCGAGTTTTCCGGTCGAGCCCTTGCTCTTGTTGCCGCCGCCGTTCTTGTCGGCGCCGTCTGCGTTGGAACCCGTGCCGCTACCGGTGCCGCCTGCACTGCCCGAGGCCGCTACGGTAAAGCTTGCGGCTCCATCGCTGGCGAGCGTGTAGCTCTGCGCCGCGTCGCCCAAGAGACCGTTCACGCGCACCCAGTACGTTCCCGCGGTAAATGCCTCGCCCTCGGCCATCGCCGTTCCCGGAGCGCCGCTCGCGTCGTGCACAAACTCGAGCTGGGCCGTGCAGGCATCGGTTTCGAGCTTGCCCTCGAGTGATGCCGCAATCTTGGCGCGCACGTCTTCGCCGGCCTTAAGGCCTTCGAGTCCCTCAAAATGGGGCGTCAGTGCGCGTGGATCGATATCGATGGGCACGGAGCCCCGCAGCTCCGTAACGGTCTCGTTGCCCAAGGCGTCGACATCCACATATTCGATGGCAAACGCATGGCCCGAAGCTGCCACGTTGAGTACGTTGCTGCTGTCGACGAGGCGGAAATGACCCTCGCCAACGGTCTTGCCATCCTGGAATGAGGCATCGCTCAGCGAGTCGCCGTACGTCATGCGCATGCGGGTCGGGAGATAGTACGGGAGATAGTACGAAGCCGTCTGCTTGTGCTCCGTATCGTAATTGCGCTGGTAGATGCTCCGGGCCAGCGCCGCATCAACAAAGTCGGATGCGATGATGCCAATGTGCTTGAGGTAATCTGACTTTGTATCCTCGATGCCGCTGGGATTGATGTACGGGCTCTTATACAGATGCTCGTTGACTACTCGTGCCGAGGTAAAAGGATTGCCTCCGTGCGACAAGCCCGTGCAGCTGGTGTAGTTGATAGACCAGCAACGCTCCAGGACTTTCTCCTTGGCCCCGTTATCGTCCTCGACATCTACCTCGTTGCGCGTGCGCCCGGTCGTTTCCTTCAGCGCATTATCGACCCAGCTGAGCTTGTCGGTTCCCGTGAGTTTGTACTTGTCCTGGGCGTATACCTTGGTGCAATAGGGCTCTTTGTCGCCTGTTTCCCCCGCGGCTTCAAAGCCCCGCGCGTCTTGGACGAGACACATAGTGGCGCTGTCGGAGTGAGCCTTGATCTTGTCATCCCATTCGGTAAGGTCGAGGCCCCACGTGTGGCCGCTTACACTGTTGCCGGCGAGCCTAAATCGACGCAGCAGAACGATCTTTCCGCGCACCTCGCCCAGTGTGGGAACGCGGCTCGACGTATAGAACAGTTTGGGGTTGTCGTCCAAAACCTTGGCGAAAGCCGTCGTAACACTTTCGTCGGTAGCCTCGTCGTTGCCTCGTGATACAAGCATGATGAGCGCTTCTGTCGGGTTTTCGTTCAAAAACGTTTTGAAATAGCCTATGACATCGGAAAGATGCAAAAAGTACGCGTCTTTTTTGAGCAGGTAGTACATCCCATGGTCGATGCCAGGGTTGTCGCCCTTTCCGAGACGGATATCAAAATAGCGAATGCCTTCGAGCAGCTGCGTGGGAATGTAATCCTGCTGGCATTTTACTTGCGAGGATTGGGGCTCAGTGTCGTTGTCCACGCTGCAGGTGCCCGAATCGTGCGTACCCGGGATGCTCAGCTCGTCGAGGAACTTGTTGTCGTCGACGTATTTCATCCAACATGGCCCATCGACGTAGCTGCTGTACGTGATCCAGTCGAGGCTGCTAACCGTGGCATCGTTCTTTTTCATATCGTAACCGATAAGTTCGAGCTCCCACGGAATGCTCTTACTCTTATGGCAGATCTTATTGTTGTCCTGGTCTTCGCCGTTCGATTCTATTGCCAGGTACTTAATGTCTTTTTTCTCGGTTTCTTTCTCGACCGTGCGGTCTCAGATGATGTAGGTTCCGTTTGATTGACGCTCGAACGCAAAAGCGCGGCTGGGCTTGTTGTCATACTCGCCGCCTCATACGTGGATGACCTTTCCATCTTTGTCCGAGTCGTCGTCGACCGACCAAATACTGTAGCCCGTCTTTTTATGCTCTTCGAAATTGAGCAAGGTGCGGATGGCGTACCAGTTTGTATCGTCATTCTTGGTCGTTACGTTCTCAAGGATGAGCTTGCTGGACGTGCCGTCGTTAAACAGGTGACAGACGTTGCCGCGAACGTTGCCGTCTTGGTTGACGCTCGCGGTGCGAAAATAGCCCGCGGGGCGAAGGCGAATGACGAAATTGTGGAGGCTGTCCGACGCGGTGGCAGCGTCGTCTGCAAATGCCGCGCGCACGGGAAGGCCCAATCCCGCGGTTTCGGGCAGGCTTACAAAAGGCGACAATGCTGCGAGTCCTAGGCCCAACGTGAATGCTCGACGGCTGATGGCGTGGTGTTCGGTCATAACTTCTCCATTCGTAGAGTGCGGTTATGCGATAGTTTTGGTCACTATACTGCTCAGATGTTTAAAGATGCTGGTTTAATTGTCTGCGCGGCGCAATAAATCGGCGGGCGGACGTGTTGGGGTGGTTGTCGTTTTCGTACTGTTGCTACATTTGGAGCGGTTCCGGCGTCCGGCATCCTCGCGTTCGTCGGCTACCGGCATAAGAAAGGGAGGGTCGGTTTACCGGCCCTCCCTGGGTACGAAGCGCTGGGATACCGTCGCTTGTTTGCACTGCGACCGTGTTTTCCGTTGCGCTCGCCAGTCGCTTAGCGCTTGATCTCGATATCGTCGAGCTTGACGTCCATGGCCTCGGTCTTGGCCTCGGCGATGTCGTCGGCAAATTTCAGGGACTTCATCATGGTCTCGACGGCGTCCTTGTGCTCCTCGACATTGTCGATGCGCACGTACACGCTGCCGCCGTCAACGTCGGTGAAGTACTCGGTCGTCACACCGCCCGAGTGCGTAAAGTAGGCGCTGCGCCAGGTCTTGCCGTTGTACTTAACGGGATCGCTCTCGGTCCATCCGGAGTTGGCCTTCCACTTTGCCTCGTAGTCAAACAGTTCATCGGCGTTCTTGTCAGGATCGAAGACGGGGATGAAGCGGTCGCTGGCATGTTCGCTCTCGGTGAACTTAAACTGGGCCCTGTCGGCGGTATCGCCTGCGACGTCCGTGATTTCGACGCCCTCGGGGACTTCGACCTTAAACCAAATGAAGTCGGTCCTCATATCCACAGCTGGCTTTTCTGCGCCGCCGCCACCGCCACTGCCGGTAGCGCCGCCGCTTCCGCCGCAACCCACCAGGGCAACCGCGGCAAAGAGACTGATGCAGAGGGTGAGAATCGCAAAGGCCTTCTTTTTCATGGTCGTGTCCTCCTCGATCTGTAATCGTCCATGGATTACCTGCCTTTACTGTACGCGCGAGCGGCTCTTTCGGGTGGGCCATGTGTCCCATTCTGAGGGCCGGATTTGCGCCGACAAGTGGCAATATGCGCGGGTCCAAAAGAGGGGAGGGCCGATGCTGTCGGCCCTCCCCGGGGTGAGGTGTCCGTTGTTTTAAAGGGGCGCGTGTGCGCGGGCGTTGCCCCAACAGGTTCCTTGTTTATAGATATGCCCCAGTTTGTGACGTCCGGAAGTCCCGAAAGGTGAGCCATGTGTCCCATGTTTGCGTTGGCATGGTCTATCGTGTGCCATAGAAATCCGCGATGGCCAGGTGCGCTGACGCTTGAGTGCTTATGGGCTAGACTTAGCACCATTATGTGATCGATGCGGTCGGTCGGTGGTTGCCACCCGACCGATGTATATGACTTGAAGGTGCGTGCGTATGAGCCAAGAGATGATGGACAAGACCTGCCGCGGGTTTGCCGAGGCGCTTGCCGCGCGCGAGCCGGTTCCCGGCGGTGGCAGCGCGAGCGCCTTTGTAGGTGCGCTGGGCGCCTCGCTTTGCGGAATGGTTGCCCGCTATGGGGCGACAAACCCCGCGCTTGCCGATCGCGCAGACGATCTGACGCGCGCGTTTGCCCAGGCGGATGAGTTGGCGCAGGAACTTGTGGGTCTGGTTGCCGAGGACGTTCGTGCCTACGGGCAGGTGTCCGCGGCGTACGGTATTCCGCGTGACGATCCGGCTCGAGCGACCGCGATTCAGGATGCGCTGCATGTGGCCGCCATGCCACCGTATCGCATTATGGATGCCTGCGGGCGCGCGCTAGCGCTGCTCGAGGACATGGCCGACAAGGGTTCGCGTCAACTGCTGTCCGATGTGGCGTGCGGCGCCGTGTTCTGCCG
>URFE01000135.1:0-4851 GCA_900546965.1 uncultured Collinsella sp. | reverse complement strand
CTACACCTATTAAGTCGTCGGCAGCGTCAGATGTGTATAAGAGACAGGTACATGAGCGTGCCTATGCTGGTTGCGCTGCTGTGCACCCTGTTCCTGGGCCTTTTCCTCTTTAAGCCCAGCAAGGAGCTCGTCTACGATCGCGAGCAGATCGTGGCCAAGCAGGCCGCGCTCGGCAAGCTCTCCGTCAAGGAGATCCGCACCATCGTGTGGCTTGTCATCGCCATCGCGCTGTGGCTCACCGTCTCGGGCGACTATATCGGCTGGGTCACCCTGGCCATTGGCGTTGCTCTCGCCATGCCCATCATCGGCGAAGTCCTCACTCCCGCCAGCTGGAACGCTGTCGACATCAAGTCCCTCATGTTCCTGACGGCCGCCATGGCCGTGGGCTCCGTGGGCGGTGCCACCGGCATGAACGCCTGGATCGCCGACGTCGTGCTCCCCAGCTCCGTGCCTGAGAACATCTTCCTGTTCGCCCTGCTCGTCGCCGCGCTTTCCATGATCATCCACATGTTCATGGGCTCGGTCATGGCCGTGCTCGGCGTGTGCGTGCCGGCATTTATCAGCTTTGCCGCCGGCTCCAGCGTGAGCCCACTCGCCGTGGCGCTCATCGTCTTCACGTCCATCAACATCCACTACATCCTGCCGTTCCATAACCTGCCGATCCTTATCGGCGAAGGCAAGGACGCCGGCGGCTACACCTCCAAAGAGGCTATGCGCATGGGCATCCCCCTCACCGCGGTCGTCTTTGTCGTCGTGCTGGTCGAGGCCGCCTGGTTCCACCTCTTTGGCCTGATGTAAGCGGTCGAGCGCCCCGGCTGTAAGCAGCCAAGCGCTTGAACTTCGAGTGGTCGAGCGCTCCATTTGTGAGCGCCGCGGCCCCATTACGTTACCCCGTCCGGCGGCACCCCGTCGCCGGACACTCTCCCGAAAGGAGTACGCCATGTCCACTACCGATGCTTCCCAGATCCACGACCTGCGTTCCGCGCTCGACTTTTTGCGTGAGATGCCGGGCCAGCTGCTCGAGACCGACACCCAGGTCGATCCCGATGCCGAGGTCTCGGGCGTCTACCGTCACGTCGGTGCTGGCGGCACCGTCATGCGCCCGACCAAAGAGGGTCCGGCGATGGTCTTCAACAACGTCAAGGGCTTTGACGACGCCAAGGTCTGCATCGGTATGCTTGCCAGCCGCAAGCGCGTTGCCGCCCTGCTCGACCTGGACGAGGAGCACCTGGGCCTCGAGATCGGCAAGCGCTTCGAGAACCTGATCGCCCCCGAGCAGATCGCCGAGGGCAAGCACGTCGACTGCCAGGAGGTCGTGTACAAGGCGACCGACGAGGGCTTTGACCTGCGCAAGATCGTTCCCGCTCCCACCAACACGCCCGTTGACGGCGGCCCCTACATCACCATGGGCCTCGCCTATGGCACGAGCCCCGATGGCACCCAGTCCGACGTAACCATCCACCGCTTCTCCTGCGTCGACAAGGACAAGCTCGCCATGTGGATCACCCCGGGCAGCCGTCACCTGGGTGCGTTCTTTGACGAGTACTGCCAGCGCGGCGAGGATATGCCCATCTCCATCTCCATCGGCCTGGACCCCGCCGTGTACATGTGCTGCGGCTTCGAGGCTCCCACCACGCCGCTCGGCTTCAACGAGCTGCAGATCGCCGGCGCCCTGCGCGGCCGCGCCGTCGAGCTTGCCGACTGCGTCACCGTTCCGCAGAAGTGCATTGCCAATGCCGAGTACGTGCTCGAGGGCTACCTCATGCACGACGAGACCATCAACGAGGATGTCAACGGCCACGGCTACGCCATGCCCGAGTTCCCCGGCTACACCGGTGGCGCCAAGGTCTGCCCGGTGATCAAGATCACCGCCGTCACCACGCGCGTCAACCCCATTATGGAGAGCTGCATCGGCCCTTCGCACGAGCACGTGTCCATGGCCGGTATCCCCACCGAGGCCTCCATCTACAAGATGGTCGAGACCGCTATCCCGGGCCGCCTGCTCAACGTTCACGCCGCTCCCTGCGGTGGCGGCAAGTTCGTTGCCATCATGCAGTTCAAGAAGTCGAGCAAAAATGACGAGGGCCGTCAGCGCAACGCCGCCATGCTCGCCTTCTCGGCGTTCTCCGAGCTCAAGCACGTCATCCTTGTCGACGAGGATGTCGACATCTTCGATATGAGCGACGTGATGTGGGCCATGACCACGCGCTTCCAGGCCGACGTGGACCTCATCACCATCCCCGGTTGCCACTGCCACGTGCTCGATCCGTCCAACGACCCCGCGTTCGATCCTTCGATCCGCGAGCACGGTATCGCCTGCAAGGCCATCTTCGACTGCACGGTTCCGTTTAACCTCAAGAAGAACTTCATCCGCTCGCAGTTCATGGAGATCGACAAGGACAAGTGGGCCGCCGAGCTCGCCTTCTAGTAAGTAGCCCTACCAAGTAGTTAAGGAGTTGTCATGCCTGAGTCTTCTGTTCGTCCCCGTCGCATTGTCGTTGGCGTGTCTGGCGCCAGCGGTGCGGCACTGGGCCTTGAATGCCTCAAATGCCTGCGCCAGGCCGGCGCTGAGTCGGCGCTTGTCGTCACGCGCGGGGGAGAGATCACCATCGAGCAGGAGCTCGGCATGACGCTCGACGAGTTTGCGTGCTATGCCGATGTGGTCTACGACAACAAGAACATTGGCGCTGCCATCGCAAGCGGCACCTATCCGGTCGACGGCATGATCGTGGCTCCCTGCTCCATGAAGACGCTCGCCGGCATCGCGAGCGGCTACAGCGAAAACCTGTTGCTGCGTGCGGCCGATGTGCAGATGAAAGAGCAGCGCCGCCTGGTGCTTATGGTGCGCGAGACGCCCTTCAGTGCGATCCATGTCGACAACATGGCACGCCTGGCGCGCGTGCCGGGCGTCATGCTCATGCCGCCCATGCTCACGTTTTACAACGGCCCCGCCACGCTCGATGAGGCGGTGCATCACATCGCCGCCAAGGCACTCGAGGCCGTCGGCGTGTCGTGCGCCAACTATAAGCGCTGGTCATAGGCATCTTTAGGGTAGGATACGAGTAGTGTTTGAGCCCGCTGCCCCTGTGGGCGGCGGGCTTTTCGTGTCAAAGGGTGTGTCGGGAGGACCTATGCAGACGGGTATGTATGCGATTAGCGAGATGGCGAGCTTGTTTAACGTTTCGCGCCAAACGCTCATCTACTACGACAAGATCGGTCTGTTTAAACCCGCCGTGGTTAACGAAAAAGGCTACCGTTTCTATTCGCCCACGCAGATCCCGCTCATGCGTCTGATCTGCATGCTGCGCGACTTGGGACTGGAACTCGATGAGATCGATCGCCTGACCTCGACGTTCGACATTGGAGAGATGACCGATCACCTGCGCTCGCGGGTGCAGGCGCTCGACGAGCAGATTGCCGGGCTCAAAGCCGAGCGTGCGAGCGTGCAGGAGCGTCTGAGCTTTTACGACGAGGCAGTTTACTGGCGCGAGCGCGAGGGCAAGCCGGAGCTCAAGCAGTTCGAGCGCCGCTTCGTGGTCTTTGAGGAGTTTCCAGGCGATATCGAGCGCGGCCGCTCGATGCTTCACCCCACGCTCATGCGGGCCATCCTGCGCATGCGTGCGTTGACGGGCACGCGCCCTATGCGCGGCTGGGGTGCCATGCTGCGTCGTGAGGCGCTGCATTCCGACGACCCTATCGCCGGCGCGGGCTCCTTTGCCGTGCTGCCGCGCGGTGTCGAGGAACTGCTGCCGAGCGATCCCGCCGAGCTGGCAGAGATCGGCATCGAAGTGCTGCCCGAGGGCACATACCTGTGCATGAGCCGCTGGGGTATGCCGTACGAGCCCGAGGGCATCCGCGCCATCGTTGCCTGCATGGACGAGCACGCGCTCCAGCCCGTTGGCAACGCTTTCGACTTTTGCTACCTCGATACCACGAGCTACGACGAGTCCCACCAAGAGGACTTTTGCTGCATCCAAATCCCCGTTACCCTCCAGATGTGACAAAGGGACAGTCCCTTTGTCACATTCGCGGCGTGGCTGCCGCCCAAACCGTCACAACATTCGTTGAAAAACTTAAAAACGAGGAAAAGCGTCGAATGTTGTGATGGTTTTCCTATCTGTGCCGGCGAGCCGCCGTGCCGTCTGGGGGTATAAGACTAGCGAGTGTTTATTTGCGAGGCCTAAGGGGCGCCCCGTATGGATATCGATAACTTTGAATGGTGGTATAGCGAGGGTGAGGCTCCGGACGAGGAGTGGGACGAGCCCACGCCGCGTGACGTGTCGATTGACGAGGACGAGACCGGCAACGACGTCGCCGCCGACTCGGACGCCGCCCTCGACCCCGTCGAGCCTCTGACCTTCGAACAAGCTTGGGCCCAGGCCGAGGCAGACGAGGCCAAGGCCGACGCTACGGCCACGCTCGGCGAGCCAGCCGACATGTCGATCTCGCCGGCAAAGACCCCGCAGCCGCGTCACACCATCGATCCCGACAGCACGGCATCCTTCAGTATTCTCGACGTGCCCTCGCAGGGTGCCCAGGCGCCCGCGCCCACACGTCGCCCCAATCTGTCTCGCGAGGAAGATGCAGGACGTCGCTCTCTGCTTGGCCCCATCCTTATCGCCTTCATGGCCGGCGTTATCGCATGCTCGGTGATTGGAAACGTCTGGAGCCATGTTGAACAACAGCGAAAAGACGCCGCCAAGGTCGAGATGTCTATCGAGCAATCGCTCGGCCGCACGCGCTCGGTACATGTGTCGGTCGAGGTCAAGGACGGCGCGACGTGGGACACCGCGCGCGGCGACAGCCAAATGCTCATCCACATCGTGGGGCGCACGCTCAAAGGGCAGACGA
>URFE01000134.1:0-4909 GCA_900546965.1 uncultured Collinsella sp. | reverse complement strand
TAGACCTCGAGGTCGCGGTCGCCGAACTTGTTCATGAGGTACTCGAGCTGCATGAACTCGTCCCAGGTGCCGCCGACGCCCATCAGGAAGACGGCGTCGTAGCCCTCCTCGTGCACGCGGTCGGCCAGGGCGGTCATCTTCTTGCCGGCCTCGTAGACGTTCCTGCCGTCCTCGAGGTAGCCCTCCTGGTCGAAGTGCATGATCTCGATCTTCTCGGTCTCCTTCATTCCCGCTCCTTTCACGAGCAGTTTGAATTGTCGCACGGAATGAACGGGCTTGCCGCCCCGTCGCACCGCTTAACCTTGTGGACATCTTGGCCCAAGCTCAACAATTCAAAGGTTCTTAATACCAGTGAACGATTACAGGTTAGCCGTTTTTAATACCGATTTTATGATTTCATCCTCCCCTCTCGGTAGACGGTCAGTTTTTGCCGCTCATCGGTCAAGCGACATATATCCGTAAAAACGAGCGCCCCCGCCATGCGCGGGGACGCTCTAGACGCTAATAGTTGTAGGTATATCCGCCGGCGTCGCCGCGGGTAAAAGACTTGGCATGCTCGATTGCCTGCCCACTCGAGTCATAGGTCAGGCCTTCCAGCACGAGCGCCAGATCGCCCGGCTCAAGATTGAGCAAACTCGCATCGCGTGCGCCCAGCGCCTCGATATCGAGTTTCTCTACCGACTGATCTGGCTTGCGTCCCAACATATCGTAGGTCTCGAACAGGCTGAAGACCGAAATGTCCACGTCTTCGATGCCCGGAAACAGCAGGCACGGAATCAGTGTCATCTCGATCGATACGGGCTCACCATCGATGCAGTTGAGGCGGCGCACCGAGTAAAGCAGATCGTCCTCGGCGATGCCAAACAAGTCGGCATAATACGGGCCGGCGTAGCGTTTGGAGCGCGCCAGGATGCGCACCGACGGCGTCGCGCCCGATGCCAAAACCGACTGGCGGAAGCCGCCCTTGCGTTCGTGCTCGTCAAACCACTTGTGTCCCACAAAGGCGCCTTTGCCCTGCACGCGACGAATCTGGCCACTTTTGACCAGCTCGTCCATGGCGCTTCGGATTGTCAGGCGTGTCGTGCCAAACTCCTCGGCCAGCTCGTTTTCGGACGGAATCATCGAGCCCGTCGGGTAGTCGCCGCGCTCGATTCGCTCCGCAATGCAGCGGCGAATTTGTTTGTAAACCGGCAAGTCTTCTACTGCATCAGCCATTCGACACCCACCTTCGTCGCAACGCCGTCTGCCTCGCCGTTATCGGCAAAACGATACTTGGTCGGCAGAATCACGGACTTGCAATACTCGACAAAGCCATCGTTCTCGTCACGCTCGTGCGAAGCCTTGTAAAACACCGGCGTGCCCTCCTGAGCACCCAGCAACTTGGCCTCGTCGGCGTTCAGACGGCTGATGGAAATATGCTCCTTGCCGTGCGCCACATGGACATTCCCCTCTTTGAGCAAAACGTCGTAGAGGCTTTCCTGCTCAAAATCGTGATCGGGAAGCGAGGGGCACAAAGACAGATTGACGTGAGCCGTCTCAATCGACGCCGGGGAACCATTAACCACGCGCACGCGCCGAATGCAGAAGAGCGGCATGCCCAGGTCGATCTGGGCTTTTTGGGCCAGATCGATATCGGCGTACACGACCTTGGACCAAACCAGGCGTGCGGTCGACTTTGAGCCAACCCTCTCCACCGCCTGCGTATAGTTCCATGTTTCCTGAAAGATATTCAGCGGTTTGGGAGGACACACATAGGTGCCCGAACCGCGGCGGCTTTCCAAAGTTCCGCACGAAATAAGACGCGTGATCGCAGCGCGCAACGCCGTGCGCGACACGCCCAGCTCTTCACAGAGCACACGCTCGGCGGGCAGCCGGTCACCACCCTGCAGGTCATAATGTTTGATATACCAAAGAATGCCCTCAAAGGCGCGATCTTTGGGCGGAATCGCATATGGTTCACTCGACATGGGCAAGGTTCCTCAACCGCTTGATGCTGCGGGCATCATTGCTCCGGACGTCCCATGGCGTCGAAGGCTTCTTTGATCTGCTCCGCAACGTTCCGATACGATCGATATAGGCCGGAGTCTCGCTTGACTTCGCCCGCGGTCACCGGAATCTCAAGCTTCGAAATCTCATCCTCGCCGGTTTGCACGGCAACGATGACACCCATACCAAGGCACATATTACGCTTGGCAGCGTTGTTTTTGGCAGCCTGAGCTGGATTAATCAAAATCTGCTGAGCTAGTTCGCGCTTGCCAACCTCCGGCACATCCTCGGGATTTCCGGTCTCGACAATCTCGCACTGCAACACGTCCGCATAGTCAAAAATCTTCGGCTCGCCGCCGCGCTGATGCACGGCCCACTTGCGGCGCGTGGCGTCCTGGTAGATAGCCGGCAAAAATGTAAACCGCGGCGGGTCCAAAATCGTATCCGTGATGGTAAACACATCGGGATCAAAGGCATCCTGCGGGTTTTTCTTCTTGAACAGCCCCATATCAGCCTCCCGTACTAGCATTAAACAACTCAAGCCGAATATAGCACCAATTTCAAGCCACCGCTTTACCGCATCGGTGCGCGGCGTCTATGGCTCGCCCAGCGGAAGAGTTCACGGACGAGGGCCGGGGTGCCTGCCGGCAAATAGCGGACACTCCGCATGCAATCTATGCAAACAAACAAGTACGCTTAGCTACATTCGGTAAGGTCGAGCACGCTGCCCTTAACGATAAGCGCCGGCTCCAGGACAACCTCTTCGGCACGCCTGCCGCCCCTACCGGCAAGACGCTTGGACATGCAGCCAAAAGCATGCTCCGCAAGGACACCAGGATCCTGCTCGATGGCGGTCAGCGCCGGCTCAAAGAGAACGTCGGCCGCCGAGTTGTCATAGCTCACCACCGAGATATCGCCCGGGATGCTCTTCCCCATCTCGTGCAAGCGCTTGAGCAGACCGAGGGCGATGTTATCCGAACTTGCGAACACAGCGGTGGCATCAGTTGCGAGCACCGCCTCCGAGGCCTCGTATGCGCTCGGAATGTAGTACTCGCTCTCAAACTCCAAACGTGCGTCGATAGGCAGGCCAACCTCGCGCAGCGCGCGCTCATAGCCGGCAAGTCGCTTACGCCCCGTATTGGAACGGCGCGCGTTAACCAAGCAGGCAATGCGACGGTGGCCCTGCTCGATCAGATAGCGGGTGGCCATGTAGCCGCCCATCTCGTGGTCGAACATCACCTTGTCGCACTCGAGCCCCTCAATGGCACGGTCGACCATCACGGCAGGGATAGGCAGATGGCTGACTTCTTCGCGCAGGGCGCGGTCGTCGGAGAACTCGTCACCCACCACCAGGAAGACGCCATCAACGCCGCGCGTTACCAGCTGGCGCAGCAGCTCCAGATCGTCGTCGGCACTTCCACCCGAGCTGGTAATAAAGAGCGCATAGCCGTCCTCGCGGCAGCGCTTTTCCAGGCTACCGGCGAGCGAGGCAAAAAAGCGGCTCTCGATGTTAGGGACGATAAGGCCCAGCGTGCGCGACTCGCGCATGACCAAACTACGCGCAATCTGGTTAGGAACATAGTGGTTGCGCGCCGCGACCTCCTTGATGAGTTTGCGGTTTTCTTCCGAGATGCGACAGGGCCGATTGTTGAGCACAAGCGAGACCGACGAGGGGGAAAGCCCCACCTCCTGGGCGATCTGCTTGAGGGTGACTTTGTTGGCCATCTCGCTCCTTCCGGGTTTACGCGCAATCTCTTGAAAGTATAGCGACTACCCCTCTACCTCGGTGATAAACACTTTACCAATCCGGTAGACGGCTGTTTTATCGCCGCCAGCGCACCAAATCCGTCCGGGTGGGGTATATTGCAATCGATTGATGACAACAACCACCAAAAGGCGGATATTCGTATGCACGAGAACGACTTTTTTAACGAGGACCTGCTGTGCGCGCTTGCTGGCGTTGCCGGCGAGGACAACGTGCTGATGAGCGAGCCCATGCGCGAGCACACCACGTTTAAGATCGGCGGCCCGGCCGACGTCTTTGTCACGCCCGATACCGAGCAGGGCCTCGTCGCCACGCTCGATACCTGCTATCGCTGCGATCTGCCCCTCACCATCGTGGGCAACGGCTCCGACCTGCTCGTCGGCGACAAGGGCATCCGCGGCGTCGTCGTGGCGCTGAGCAAGGGCCTCTCCGACATTACGGTCGACGGCACGCATGTCACGGCGGCAGCCGGTGCCTTGCTTTCCGATGTCGCCGCGGCGGCAGCCGAGGCCGGCCTTACCGGCATGGAGCCCATCTCGGGCATCCCCGGATCGGTCGGCGGCGCCTGCTACATGAACGCCGGTGCCTACGGTGCCTGCATGGCCGATGTGCTGGAGTCCGTGTGCGCCTACAAACCCGCTCGCCAGCTCGACGACGGCACCCGCGGCAGCGGCAATATCATCGAGTTCGATGTCGACGAGCTCAACCTGGGCTATCGCAAGAGCCGCATTGCCGACGACGGTTTCATCGTGCTTTCGGCCACTTTCAATCTCGCCCCGGGCAACGCCGCGATGATCAAGGCCGACATGGACGACTACCGCCAGCGCCGCGAGGACAAGCAGCCGCTCGACATGCCGAGTGCCGGCTCCACCTTCAAGCGCCCCGAGGGCTACTTTGCCGGCAAGCTCATCATGGATGCCGGCCTGCGAGGACACGCCGTTGGCGGCGCGCAGGTGAGCGAGAAGCACTGCGGCTTTATCGTTAACGCCGACCACGCCACCGCCGCCGACGTCGACGAACTCATCCGCGACATCCAAGCCAAAGTCAAAGAGCAGTTCGACGTAGACCTAGAACCCGAAGTCCACCGAGTAGGCGAATTTTTATAATCAGAACCACCCTTAAAAAGGGTGGTTTGCTCTTAGGGTATAACCCACGGGC
>URFE01000133.1:0-4985 GCA_900546965.1 uncultured Collinsella sp. | reverse complement strand
TCCTGAGATGTCTCGTGGGCTCGGAGATGTGTATAAGAGACAGCTCAATCGCCTGGCGACCAATCTCAAAATACAGGCCATCGGTAAAAAGAGCCTCGAACTGCACACCCGTCAGGCGGCCCTTGGCAAGCAGCGCGCCATGCTGCTTAATACGCGGAATGGGATGCGCCGGGGCATGCATGCCGCAGAACACCACAGCCTCGCCGCAGAGCGCGCCGCACTTGGTGCCGCCGATGTAGAACACGTCGCACAGCTGCGCCAGCTCGGGCAGGGTAATGTCGCACTCATCGGCCGCCAGCGCATAGGCCAGGCGAGCACCGTCCACAAACAGCGGAATCTCGCGCTTCTGGCAAACCGCGTGAATCGCCGCGAGCTCGGCCTTGGAGTACAGCGTGCCGTACTCGGTCGATAGGCTCACGTACACGGCGCCCGGGAACACCGTGTGTTCGTAGCTCTCGTTTTCGTAGAACACCTGGATATAGTTCTCGAGGTCCTCGGCGTGCATCTTGCCCTCGTAGCCGGGAATGGTGAGCACCTTGTGGCCGCCAAACTCGATGGCGCCCGCCTCGTGGCAGGCGACGTGGCCAGTCTCAGCAGCAACGACGCCCTCGTACGGCGCGAGCAGCATGTCGATCACCGTCGCGTTGGCCTGCGTGCCGCCCACCAGAAAAAACACGTCGGCGTCGGGCGCCTGACAGGCCTCGCGGATAAGCTGCTTGGCACGCTCGGTATGTGCATCGGTACCGTAGCCGGGCTGCGGCTCCATATTGGTGTCGACGAGCGCCTGCAGCACTGCCGGGTGTGCGCCGTGGGAATAATCGTTGTTGAACGCGAGCATGGCAATCCTCTCTTACCGGGTATCGGCCAGATGATTCAAACGGAGCTATTGTACGCCGTTGGGATAGGCAATGCGCGCGGCAAGGCACTCAAGCGCCAGTACCAGGGCAAAACCGCAGCTCACGTCACTCAAAAAGTGCGCTCCGATCACGATGCGGCCAAACGCGACGAGCGCCGCGACCACAGCCGCCGTCCAAAAGACCACACGACGGCGCGACGGCTTTTCCTTAAAGGCCGTCGCGGGAAGCCCAGCGAGCATAAGACCGATCGCCGCGTGCGCCGTGTGTCCGCTCGCAAACGACTTAAAGCCGTCCTTGACTACACCGGCGGCAATATAGGCCCACTTGTCGGGGTTGCCGATCACCCACCACGGCTGAAACTCGAGTCCCTGCGTCACCTCGATCACGCGCATGCGTGGGCGCGACCACAGCGGCTTGACAGTCACGTTGAGGATGATGGCCTGAGCGACCCACACGGCAAGCACCATCAACGCCCAGCGCGTGAGCTCGTCGGGCTCGGTCGTGCGCGTGAGGCGATAGACGACAAGGTTAGCGGCGATGACCAGCACAAACGTCAGCACCAACTGAACCGCGATGAGTTTGCCGCCAACCCGCAGGGACGAAACGATCTCGTAGCCGGCCAGGCCAATGTTGACGAGGATGCCGAGCACGGCGAGCCATTTGCTCCCCCTGGAGTCGGGACGCACCGCGCGCACGAGCATAACGCCCGCGATGCTCGCCGTCAACTCAAACGGCAGCTCGCCGGCGGCCTCGATAAAGCGGCCGTACATGCTGCCGATGTTGAACAGCGCGCACGAGATCTGATAATCGAAGAAGCTGCCCACGCCCAGACAAAGGCACAGGACAACCGCGATAATGGCGACATCTTTCTTATAGATGTATCCGAACATGCTTTCCTTTCGATGGAGCCAGAGTGCCCAAATGGGGCGTTTGCAGCGTCGACCCGTTAGTCGTCGTCGCTAGCACCTAATTGCTGCAGCAGCATGAGCGCCGCCGCCACCGGGCCGGTGCCGTCGTTGGCGTCGAGACCGCGGCCCAGGCCGCTGCCCGCGCCGGCGCCCGCCTTGTAGGGCACCGACAGCTTGCGGCTCTTGGGGAAGTTCACCGCGCCATAGCGAGTCTTTAGCTCAAAGGCCACCTTCTTGGGCACGTCGACGCCCAAAAACGTGATACGCCCACCGCTGAGCGTGACACTCTCGAGCCCCAGGCGCTCGCCACGAATGCGGATGCGTGCGCGATTGAACAGGTTGAGTCCCGCCAACGGCAGCTCGCCATGCGCGGCCTCGGTCTCTTCCTGCACCTCGTCGATACTCTCCAGGTCCTCGGCCGCTGCGAGCTTACGGTACACGAGCACGCGCTGATCCACCGCCGGCAGGTACTCCTCGGACAAGAAGTAGTCGGCCGGCAGGTTAATACCCACGCTCGCCGCCTCCACGCCGGCGTCGTCATCGCCGCGCGCCTCGGCTACCGCCTGGCCCAACATCTGCGTAAACAGGTCAAAGCCCACGCTCGACAAGTTGCCGTGCTGCTCGGCGCCCATAAGCGAGCCGGCGCCGCGAATCTCCAGGTCGCGCATGGCGATGCGCATGCCGCTGCCCAGGTCCTGGAACTCGGAAAGTGCAGTCAGGCGTGCCGTTGCCTCCTCGGTAAGCGGCAGCTCGCCCGGGAACATAAAGTACGCGTAGGCCTGCGTGGCAGAGCGGCCCACACGGCCCTTGAGCTGGTAGAGCTGTGCCAGGCCCAAGCGCTGCGAGTCCTCGATGATCAGCGTGTTGGCCGTTGCGTTGTCGATGCCGCTCTCCACGATGGTCGTGGCGATGAGCACGTCGATCTTCTTGGTCGCGAACTCGATCATCACATCCTCGACCTCGCGCGGGCTCATCTTGCCGTGCGCCACACCCACGCGCGCCTCGGGCGCGGCCTCGTGCACGCGCGCCACGGCATCATCGATGGTCTTGACGCGGTTGGACACGTAATACACCTGACCGCCGCGGCCCACCTCCAGGCGAATCGCCGCACTCACCACGTCGGGGTCGTACTCCCCCACGTGCACGATCACGGGACGACGCCCGGTCGGCGGTGTGGTGATCAGGCTCATGTCGCGCACGCCGCTCGTGGCCATCTGCATGGTTCGCGGAATAGGCGTTGCCGAAAGCGTGAGCACGTCGATTTGCTCGCGCAGGTTCTTGAGCTGCTCCTTGTGCTGCACGCCAAAGCGCTGCTCCTCGTCGATGATCACCATGCCCAGGTTCTTGGGGTTCACGTCGGCAGAAAGCAAGCGGTGCGTGCCGATGAGCACATCGATCGTGCCCTCGGCAAACGCCTTGAGCGCGCGCTTCTGCTGCGCCGGGGTGCGGAAGCGGCTGAGCACTTCGACCTCGAGGCCAAACGGGGCAAAACGCTCAAAGAAGGTCTCGTAGTGCTGCTGGGCCAGAATGGTTGTGGGGCAGAGCACCATGACCTGACGGCCGGAGTCCACGCACTTAAACGCCGCGCGCAGGGCAACCTCGGTCTTGCCGAAACCCACGTCGCCGCACAGCAGGCGGTCCATGGGCTTGGGCGCCTCCATGTCGGCCTTGATGTCGGCGATAGCCTCCAGCTGGTCGCGCGTCTCGTCGTAAGGGAAGCTCTCCTCCATCTCAATCTGCTCGGGCGTGTCGGGCGGGCAGGCGACGCCTGCGATCGACGAGCGGCGCGTATACAGGTCGACCAGGTCAAACGCCAGCTTTTTGGCGTTCTTGCGCGCCTTGTTGGTGGCGCGTGTCCAGTCGGCGGTGTTGAGCCTGGTCAGACGCGGCTTATCGCCGTCGGGGCCAACATAGCGCGTGATGCGGTCGACCTGCTCGAGCGGCACGTAGAGCTTGTCGCCGTCGGCATATTCCAGCAAAAAGTAGTCGCGCTCCTTGCCGCCCACTTCCTGGCGCGCGATCTCGCTAAAGAGCGCGATGCCGTGGGTGGCGTGCACCACGTAGTCGCCCGGCTTAAACGGGAACGTGATCTGCGTAATGTCCACCTTGCGGCGGCTGCGCGCGCGGTTGGCGTCCATGCGGGCGTTGAGATCGGCGATCGAGAACACGGCCAGGTTGGCATCGGGCACCACTACGCCCTGCGGCAAGGCGGCATCGACAAAGGTCACACGTCCGCGCGAAATAGTGGGCACGGCGGCGCCGGCGGCAGCCTGGGCGGCACCCGCCTCGAGCGAGCGGGCGTTGAGCGCGTCGGCCTTACGCTCGCGAATGGAAGCATGGGCCTCCTGGCGTGCGGCACGGTCGGCGGAATCCGCCGCTGCCACGCGCACGCGGTCGCCAATGACGCCGGCGTTTTCAGGCGCTGCCGTCAGCGACTCCTCAAAGGTAATGCCCTCGTCGCCAAAGGTGAGCTCCATCGACTCGCGCGCACCGCGGTCGGGGATGGCAAACACGCAGGCATAGCGCTTGCCCACGACCTCCTGGATGCGCGTCATAAAACGGTTGTCCGAGCCTGCGATGGCCGGCTGCTCAATCTTGAGCTCGGCCGTCACCGCACCGCCGGCACGGATGAGGCTCACGTAGTTCAGGCGCTGCTGGGCACCAAAATCGAGCTGTTGGGCGCGCACGTACAGACCATCCAGGCGGTCAATCCCTGCCTCGCCGGCACGGGCCTCAATATCCTCGTAGGCGCGCAGGCAGTCGTCGAACAGCGAGCGCGGCTCGGACAGAACCACGAGTGCCTTGCCGCTCACGTGCGCCAACGGGCTTACGGTCTGGCCGTACATCACCGGCAAAAAGCGGTCGAGCTCGGGCGTGACGATGCGCGTATCCACCATCTCGAGCAGCGCCGCCAGCTTGCTGTCGTCCTGGCTGGCACGGTAGAGCGCCACGTGCATGTTGTGGACGGCATCGTCGGTAAGCGCCAGCTCGCGGCAGGGGAAGATCTCGATACTGTCCTCGTTGCCGATGGTTTGGCCCGTGGAGCTCACCATACGGCGGATGCGGTCAATCTCATCGCCGAAAAACTCAATGCGCACGGGCGCCTTTTCCTGCGCGGGAAACACCTCGACGGTGTCACCGTGCACGCGGAACAGACCGGGCGCATCGGCGGCACCGGCATTGGTGTAGCCCATGCCCACCAGGCGCTGCGGCACCTCGT
>URFE01000132.1:0-5047 GCA_900546965.1 uncultured Collinsella sp. | reverse complement strand
CGAGATCCTGAGATGTCTCGTGGGCTCGGAGATGTGTATAAGAGACAGCCTGCTCGATGACATCGTGGCCCTGCTTCCGGAGGAAGAGGACGAGGTCGCCGATGAGTTCCCCGACGCGCTGAACGTCGCCATCATCGGCCGCCCCAACGCCGGTAAGTCCTCGCTGTTCAACCGCATCCTGGGCGCCGACCGCTCCATCGTGTCCAACATTGCCGGCACCACGCGCGACGCCATCGACACGGTCGTCGAGCGCAACGGCAAGCACTACCGCATGGTCGACACCGCGGGCATCCGCAAGAAGAACACCGTGTACGAGAACATCGAGTACTACTCCATGGTTCGCGGCCTGCGCGCCATCGACCGCGCCGACGTGGCGCTGCTCGTCGTCGACGCCTCCGTGGGCGTTACCGAGCAGGACCAGAAGGTCATGGGTCTTGCCATCGAGCGCGGATGCGCCATCGTTGTGCTGCTCAACAAGTGGGATCTGCTCGACGACGACCGCAAGCGCGAGGCCTGCATGGAGACCGTCGACCGCCGTCTGGGCGTCATGGCTCCCTGGGCCCAGTATCTGCGCATCTCTGCGCTCACCGGCCGCAGCGTCGAGAAGATCTGGGCGATGGTCGACGCCGCCGAAAAGACGCGCTCGCAAAAGATCACCACCTCGCGCCTTAACACGTTCCTCACCGACCTGCGCGAGTTCGGCCACACCGTGGTGGACGGCAAGCGCCGCCTGCGCATGCACTACGTGACTCAGACGGGCATCAACCCGCCGACGTTTACGTTCTTCGTCAACCACAGCGATCTGGTCAACGACACCTACCAGCGCTACGTGGAGAACCGCATGCGCTCGACCTTCGACTTTGCCGGCACACCCATTCGACTCTTCTTTAGGAAGAAGGAGCAAAAGGATGCATAATCCGATTCTGCTGACCGCCATCTGCGCCGTGGTATCGTTCTTTATCGGAGCGATTCCGTTTGGCCTGATCCTGGGCCGCGTGTTCAACCATACGGATATTCGCAAGGCGGGCTCCGGCAACATCGGCACCACCAACGCACTGCGTGTGGCCGGCCCCAAGGTGGCCGCGCTCACGCTGCTGCTCGACTGCCTTAAGGGCGCCATCTGCGTCCTTATCGCCCGTCCACTCATTGCCGACTTGGGCTATGGCTTCCCCGTGAGCATTATGGCCCCCGGTGCCGCCGGCGACTGGATGCTCGGCGTCATCTGCCTGGCAGCCGTGTGGGGGCATATCTTCTCGCCCTACCTTAACTTCCATGGCGGCAAGGGTATCGCAGTTGGTCTGGGCGTCATCCTCGCCTGGTACTGGCCTATTGGCCTGTCGCTGCTCGGCATGTTTATCGTGGCCGTCGCCATCACCAAGTTCGTGTCGGTGGGCTCGCTTGCCGCGGCCATCGGTCTTCCCATTGCCGCTTGTGCGGTCTTTCCGTACAGCAGCCTAGGACTTAAGTTTTGCATGGCGATGATCGGCATCACCGTGGTGTGGGCCCATCGTGCGAACATCAAAAAGCTCATGACCGGTAAGGAGTCCAAGCTCTCGTTTACCAAGCGCGTCACCGAGCCCGACGATAAGTAGGAGAGAGTCATGAATGTTGCGCTGATTGGCTCTGGCTCCTGGGGAACCGCCGTCGCCGGCCTTGCCGCCGCGCGAGCCGAGCGCGTGACCATGTGGGCCCATAGCGAGCAGACGGCCGCCGGCATCAATGGCGAGCACCGCAACCCCCGCTACCTTGTGGGCTACGAGCTGCCCGGCAACGTCGTCGCCACCACGGACCTGTCGCAGGCGCTCAACGGCGCCGAGGCCATCATCTTTGCCGTTCCTTCGACGCACCTTCGCAGCGTGTGCCACCAGGCCGCGCCCTTTATCGCCGCCGATACCCCGGTGCTTTGCCTCACCAAGGGCATTGAGCCCGAGTCCGGCCTGCTCATGAGCGAAGTCATCGCCAGCGAGATCGGCAACGAGGCGCGCGTGGCGGCCCTCTCGGGCCCCAACCATGCCGAGGAGATTTGCCGCGGGGGACTTTCTGCCGCCGTCATCGCCAGCAAAGATCCGCAGATAGGGGAGACCTTTAAGGACCTGCTCCTATCCACGGCCTTCCGCATTTATCTGTCGCAAGACATGACCGGTGTCGAGGTCTGCGGCGCCATGAAAAATGTCATCGCCATCGTGTGCGGCATCTCCGCCGGCACCGGCGCGGGCGACAACACGCTCGCCCTCATCATGACACGCGGCCTAGCCGAGATCAGCCGTCTGGCGCACGCCCGCGGCGGTCAAGCTATGACCTGCATGGGACTTGCCGGCATGGGCGACCTCATTGCCACCTGCACCTCGGAGCATTCGCGCAACCGCACCTTTGGCTACGAGTTTGCCCACGGCGTGTCGCTCGACGAGTATCAGACGCGCACGCATATGGTGGTCGAGGGCGCCGTCGCCGCCCGCAGCGTGAGCGAGCTCGCCCGTTCACTGGGCGTAGACATTCCGCTCACCTTTGCCGTGGAGCAAACGCTCTACAACGGTGTTACTTTGGATAGGGCGCTCGAGATCCTTACCGACCGCGTCCCCTCTCAAGAGTTCTACGGACTCAACGACTAGCGCAGAAAGGCTTCTACCATGGGTTCCATTAAAATCGCTCCGTCCATCCTTTCGGCCGATATGGCCAACCTCAAGGGCGACCTCGACAAGATCGCCGCCGCCGACTACGTGCACTTCGACGTCATGGACGGCCACTTTACCGGCAACCTCACCTTTGGCGTTGACATCCTTAAGGCCGTCAAGCGCTCCACCGATGTACCGGTCGACGCGCACCTGATGGTATCGAACCCCGACGAGACGGTCGATTGGTACGCCGACGCCGGCGCCGACATGATCACCGTGCACTACGAGGCTTCCACGCACCTGCACCGCACGCTCACGCATCTGCGGCAGCGCGGCGTCAAGGCCGGCGTTGTGCTCAACCCCGCCACCCCCGTGTGTGTGCTCGAGAGCATCATCGACGTCGTCGATATGGTGCTGCTCATGAGCGTGAACCCAGGCTTTGGCGGCCAGAGCTTTATCCCCGGTACCATTGCCAAACTGCACGAGCTCAAGGCCATGTGCGAGCGTCACGGCGTTTCGCCCCTCATCGAGGTCGACGGCGGTATTTCATCCAAGAACATTGCCGAGGTCGCCAAGGCTGGCGCCAACGTGCTCGTGGCCGGTTCCGCCGTATTTAAATCCGAAGATCCCGCTGCCGAGGTTGCGCTGCTGCAGAAGCTGGGCAACGAAGCTGCACAGGAGGCATAAACCCTTATGACCGCAGGTCAAAACCGCATACCCGTGAATCTTGACTATGCCGCCTCGACGCCCATGCGCGCCGAGGCGCGCCTTGCGCAGCGCGAATACGACGACAGCGAGCTTGCCGGCGTCAACCCCAACTCGCTGCACTCGCTCGGCCGCAAGGCTGCCGCGCGTCTGGAGGTTGCACGTCGCGAGATCGCCCGCAGCTTTGGCGCGCGCGTCCGCCCGTCCGAGATTGTACTGACCAACGGCGGCACCGAAGCCAACCAGTTGGCGCTGCTCGGTCTTGCCGAGGGCGCTCGTCAGCGCGACCGCAAGCGTAACCGCGTTATCGTATCCGCCATCGAGCACGATTCGATCCTGGACAACCTGCCGCTGCTGCGCGCCGCCGGCTTTACCGTCGACCTAGTGCAGCCCTGCCGTGCGGGCTACATCGAGCTTGCCGCGCTGAGCGACTTGCTCGGCGACGACGTCGCACTCGTGAGTATCATGGTCGCCAACAACGAGACCGGCGTGGTGCAGCCTATCCGCGAGCTTGCCGCGGCTGCGCACACCGCAGGCGCCCTGTTCCACACCGATGCCATCCAGGGCTATCTGCATATTCCTCTCGATGTCACCGAGCTGGGCGTCGATGCTATGACCGTTGCCGCGCACAAGATCGGCGGCCCCGTGGCATCCGGAGCGCTCTACCTTAAGAACCGCACGCCGCTGCGTCCGCGCATCTTTGGCGGCGGACAGGAGGCCGGTCGTCGTGCCGGCACGCAGGACCTGCGCACGCAGCTGGCCTTTGCCGCTGCCGCCCGCACGTTGGCGCCCCGCGTGGCCCAGGAGCGTACGATGCTGCAAGCTCTTTCCGACAAGCTCTACGCCACGCTTACGGCTCATCCGCGTATTCATGCCACCATGGGCGACTACGCACAGGCCGATCGTCTGCCGGGCATGGTTTCGATCTACGTCGACGGCATGGACTCCGAGGAGCTCATCGTCAAGCTCGACGCCGCCGGCTTTGAGGTATCGGCAGGCTCGGCGTGCTCGAGCGGCAGCATGGACCCGAGCCATGTTTTAAGCGCGATGGGCATCGGTCGCGAGCAGGCATTGGGCGCACTGCGCATTTCCTTTGATGACCGCGTGAATCCGGGCGATCTGGACGAGTTTGCCCAGACGCTGCTCTCGATCGTGGGTGCCGCATGATCGTCGCCGAGCTTGAGCGCGCGCTGCTGGCACGCTACCCCAAGGCGGACGCCGAGGGCTGGGATCATGTAGGGCTCTCCGTGGGCGACCCTGCCGCCGAGATTGCTGGCGTGGCCTGCGCACTCGATGCGACCGAAGCTAATGTTCGCCGCGCACAAGATGCCGGTGCCAACGTGCTGCTGACGCATCACCCCGTCTATATCAAGGCGCCCGAGGCGTTTTGTCCGGCGGATGCGTCACGCCCCCAGTGCAGCGCCGCGCTGTACGAGGCGGCCCGTTGCGGCGTGAGCATTATTTCGCTCCACACCAACCTGGACCGTTCGCACGAAGCGCGCGTTCGCCTGAGTGAGTTGCTGGGCGCTGAACCCATGAGCTCGCTGGAGCATGTGGACGACCCCGAGGCAACCGGCCTGGGCGCGCTTGCAACGCTCAACGACCCGTGCACGCTGCGCGATCTTGCCACCCGTGCTGCCACGGCCTTCGGCAGTGACCCGCGTGTGTGGGGCGAAGCCGATCGCCCGTGCCTGTCTCTTATACACATCTCCGAGCCCACGAGACATCTC
>URFE01000131.1:0-5188 GCA_900546965.1 uncultured Collinsella sp. | reverse complement strand
ATCGAAATGGGATTACGCGCGACCGCGGCCCCCACGGCACGGGGAGACACAACGGGTACCTCATTTCCCGGCACACGATGTCGAGCCGCAACACGCTGGGCGATCTCGCCATACGTGGCAACCTCGCCGCGCGAAATGGAAAGCAGCTCGTACCAAACTTCACGCTGAAACGCCGTGCCAATCAAATGCAACGGCGGCGTAAACCGAGGTTCCTGCCCTGCAAAATAAGCATTCAGCCAAGCCCACGAACGCTCAAGCACCGAAGAAGCCGCACCATTTGCAGGACTCACCGACGACATGCCGCCAGCACCAGAAACCGCATCGGCGCCTTCAACATGTTCGGGATCTTCTTTGAGAAGCGTGGAGCCAAAGTGCTCCTGCCCCTCAAACCAAAGCCCCGTCAAACCGCGGCCATCAGCGGCAAGCAGGATTTCGCCCAAAGGCGAAGCAAACGTCGTCGTGACCACCAGCGGCTCCTTTCAAAACTCCGCAAACATAATACCGCGAACTGTGCAGACAACCCCAATCGACCCCAAAGTCCCCAAAGGCGGCAGGCGCGAAGCGCCGAGGCCGCCGCCGGGACTAGGGCCCACAACAGCCGCGCGCCCCCACATCAGCCCAGCGGCCCCAACCAACAACGGCCCCATCGCAGACTGCTCGCAGCCGAGTCACCGCAGGCGGGGGCCGGGCTTAGCTTTCAGAACACTCCGCAGACCAGTGTGGCGCCTTGTCCGCGGCTCCGAAGGAGCAGGACAAGGCGCCACACATGGTCGAGGACGTTCTGAAAACTAAGCCCGGCCCCCGCCGGACAGGTCAACTTACTCGCAGAGCAGCTTAGCGATCTGGACGGCGTTGGTTGCCGCGCCCTTACGGATTTGGTCGCCGCAGCACCAGAAGGTGATGCCGCGCGCAGCCTCGGGGTTCGAGATGTCGCGGCGCACGCGGCCGACCCAAATCAGGTCCTGGTCGGAGGTGTCCATCGGCATGGGGAAGCGGTCGTGTGCATCCTCGGCAGCCATATCGTCAACCAGCTTGACGCCGGGAGCGGTAGCAAGCGCAGCACGGGCCTCCTCAACCGTAATATCGCGCTCAAACTCGAGCGTAATGCTCTCGGAGTGCGAACGCAGCACGGGCACGCGCACGCAGGTGCAGTTCACGCGCAGCTCGGGCAGGTGCATGATCTTGCGGCCCTCGTTTTGCAGCTTCATCTCCTCGGAGGTAAAGTCCTCCTCCTTGACGCCGCCAATCTGCGGAATCAGGTTGCTCGCCAGCTGGGCGGCAAACGCGCGCGGCTCGGGAATCTCCTCGCCGCGGCCCAGGGCGGCCAGCTGAGCCTCGAGCTCGGCCATACCGGGAGCGCCGGCACCCGAAGCCGCCTGATACGTCGAAACGATCATGCGCTTCACGCCGGCGAGCTGATGCAGCGGCCACGTGGGAACCAGGCCGATAATGGTCGCGCAGTTGGGGTTGGCGATAAGGCCGTGATGCCACTTAATATCGTCGGCATTGATCTCGGGCACGACCAGCGGCACCTCGGGATCCATGCGGAAGGCATGGCTGTTGTCGACCACGACGGCGCCGCGCTTGACGGCCTCGGGCAGCAGTTCCTTCGCGATATCGTCGCCGGCGGCTCCGAGCACAATGTCGCAGCCCTCAAAGGCCTCGGGGCAAGCTTCCTCAATCACAATCTGCTCGCCGCGGAACTCAACGGTCTTGCCCGCAGAGCGTGCACTTGCCAACAGCTTGAGCTTGCCGACCGGGAACTCCTGCTCGTTGAGGCACTCGAGCATCTGGGTGCCCACGGCTCCCGTCGCGCCCAAAATAGCAACCGTGTACTGTTTCATGCTTCCCCCTTTAAAGGTTTTGGCTTTTGCCCGCACGCCGAGCAGGCCGATTATTGTTGCCAGTGTATACAAGAACGGGACGGACACGAAACCCGCCCCGTCGAAACGAAACCGAAACGAAACGCCCCGCCGTAGATTTTTGGCACTTGTCCCAAAAATGCACCGGGACGGCAGCTACTTGTGGAGCGCGACCAGGGCGGGATCGACCGGTGCGGGGACCTCCAGGTCGGAGACCTTCACAATGCCGTTCTCATCGGAGAAGGCACGGTAGATGGTCTGAATCGCCAGGTCGAAGTCCTTCTCCTCGACACCGATAATGATGTTGATCTCGTCGCAGCTCTGCGAAATCATGCGCACGCTCACGCCGGCCTGGCCAAGCATGCCAAACAGATGGCCCGAGATACCTGCGCGGCCACGCAGGTTACGGCCGACAGTCGCGATAAGCGCCAGGCCCTCGACAACCTCGATCTCGAGCGGCTCGACCTCCTGCTGAATGTCGCCCACGAGCGAGTACAGCGAATCGTGAACGTCCTGCTCCTGCACCACGGCGCCAAAGCGGTCGACACCGGTGGGCATATGCTCGACGGAAACGTCATAACGCTCGAAGACCGAAAGTGCGCGGCGCATAAAGCCGACACGGGGCTTGGTGCGGTCGCGGGCGACGTTAATGGCGACAAAACCGCGCTTGCCGGTCACGCCGGTAATGATGGGCTCTGCCTCACCCTCATCAGCCGTCTCGCTAATAATGGTGCCGGGGTCCTGCGGCGCATTGGTGTTCTTGATGACCAGCGGAATGCCTGCCTCGCGCACGGGGAACACGGCCTCCTCGTGCAGGACGCTCGCACCCATGTACGAAAGCTCGCGCAGCTCCTCGTAGGTAACGCGCGCAATGGGCTGAGCCTCGGGAACAATACGCGGATCAGCAGAATAGAAGCCCGAGACGTCGGTCCAGTTCTCGTACAGGTCGGCACCCAGGCACTTAGCCAAAATCGAGCCGGAAATATCGCCGCCGCCACGGTCGAGCAGCTTGATCTGGCCCTCACGCGTCGCGCCGTAGAAACCGGGCATAACAAAGCCGCCCTGCTGACCGTACTCCTGCACCAGCTCGGAGGTGCGATTCATGCTGAGCGTACCGTCGTGATGGAACGCCACAACCGTCGCGGCGTCCAGGAACGGCAGGCCCAGGTACTCGGCCATCAGGCGAGCGGTGAAATACTCGCCGCGGCTCACGAGCTCCTCGGTAGAGTAGCCGCCCGAGCGGGCGCGCTCGGCAAAGGCCGCGAACTCCTCGCGGATGGGATAGGTGAGCTCCAACTCGTCAGCGATATCAAAATAGCGCTGGCCGATGTCCTCGAGTAGTTCCTCGCACGACACGTGATACTTAACGTGCGCGTTAACCAGGTAGAGCAGGTCGGTTACCTTAGTGTCGCCCTTAAAGCGGCGGCCGCAGGCGGAAACCACCACAAAACGGCGGGCAGGGTCGGCATCGACGATGGCCTTGATCTTCTTGAAGTGTTCGGCGTCGGCGACCGACGAGCCGCCAAACTTGGCAATCTTAATCATGGGCTGGAGGTTACCTTTCTAAAAGCCTCTGCGAACCTATTTTGCGTGCTCTGATACCATGGTTTCACCGATTGGGTCCAAGGCATCCGAGGAGCAGTGTTATATGGGAACTTATCATAGTACACGAGGACGCACTTTATCGTGCTCAAGTAAGGTGGCAATCCGCACCGGCATCGCTCCCGACGGGGGTTTGTTTGTCTCGGACGAGCTCGGCACCCAGCAGGTCGATATCAGCTCGCTTGCAGATAAATCGTACTTTGAAATCGCTCAAGATGTGTTGGGAATGTTACTGAATGATTACACGGCCGAAGAAATTTCGGCGTGTGTCGACGAGGCATACCGCGGCACGTTCGCGAGTGAAGAGGTTACGCCGCTCGTCAAACTCGACGCTGCGCCGGGCGCTGACTCCCCCCAGACCTATGTGATGGAGCTCTTTGGCGGCCCCACAAGCGCCTTCAAGGACGTTGCCCTGCAGATGCTCCCCCGTCTGATGGCCCGCACTTCCGCCAAGGACGGCGGCGCCGAGCGCATCATGATCGTCACCGCCACGTCGGGCGACACCGGCAAGGCCGCACTCGCCGGTTTTGCCGACGCTCCGGGCACGGGCATCACCGTCTTTTATCCCGAGGGCAAGGTCAGCCGCGTCCAGAACCTGCAGATGTCCACGCAGGAGGGCGACAACGTCGCCGTCTGCGGCATCCGCGGCAACTTTGACGACGCCCAGAGTGCCGTCAAGCGCATCTTTGCCGATAAGGAGCTTGCCGAGCGTCTGGAGGCCGCAGGCACGGTACTTTCGAGTGCCAACTCCATCAACGTCGGCCGTCTGGTACCGCAGGTCGTCTACTACTTTGCCGCCTATGCGCAGCTGTTGCGCGCCGGCGCCATCGAGGCCGGCGACGCCGTGGAGTTCTGCGTACCGACCGGCAACTTTGGCGATATCCTGGCCGGCTACTATGCCAAGCGCATGGGTCTGCCCGTCGCCAAGCTCGTCGTGGCGAGCGACAAGAACAACGTGCTGGCTGACTTCCTGACCACCGGCGTCTACGACCGCAACCGCCCGTTCTTCACGACCATCTCGCCGTCGATGGACATCCTCATCAGCTCCAACCTCGAGCGCATGCTCTACTTCCTGTCCGATGGCGACTGCGAGCTCGTTGCCGGCCTTATGGAGCAGCTGGCGCAGACGGGTCGCTACGAGGTGCCCGCCGAGCTGCTAGCCAAGATTCAGAGCGTCTTTGGCTGCGGCTGGGCCAGCGAGGACGAGGTCCGCACTGCCATCAAGAGCTGCTGGGACGCGAACGGCTACGTGATCGACCCGCACACCGCTTGCGGCTATCACGTCTTTGAGCAGGTCGCTCCCGCCGAGGGCGCCAAGGCCCGCGTGCTGCTTTCGACCGCCAGCCCCTACAAGTTCCCGCGCGCCTGCTGCGACGCCCTGGGCCTCGACGTTCCCGAGGACGACTTTGAGGCCATGCGCGTGCTCGAGCAGGCCACCAACACGGTTGCCCCGACCCAGCTCGCCGAACTCGAATCCAAGCCCGTCCGCTTCGAAGACGTCTGCGACGTCGATGAGATGGCAAGCTACGTCGAGTCCGCAGCAAAAAAGATGGCTACCAACTAAAACCCCTTATAAGGCGCCGGCGAAAGCCGGCGCACCTTCTTTCATCAGATAATCCCCGGGATGATGACGAACGCGCACAGCGTGCCTGGCTGTTTAGTTCGTCGCGAGTTCCGCACGCAAAGGAAAGCACTTAATGTGCTTTCCGTCTTGCGCAGGACTG
>URFE01000130.1:0-5419 GCA_900546965.1 uncultured Collinsella sp. | reverse complement strand
CGAGATCCTGAGATGTCTCGTGGGCTCGGAGATGTGTATAAGAGACAGGCCTAAACCCTAAACTCCATATTAACGACGTGGTTATAGGCAAGTGCCTGCGCTATCTGGATACCGATACGGCACTCATCGCCGAGTCCGCGCCGGGGCTCGAGGAGTTTGTCTCGACACCGGCGTTGGCTGATGTTGCCGCCGCCGTGCTTGCCGAGCATGGATTTGTGGATGCCTCGGCGGATGAGACTTCTGCGGAGAAGGACCCCAAGCAGTTCCTGTGTGGCACTATCGCCACGGGTGATCGCTTTGTTACGGGTGACGCCATGCGTAACGCTGCGATTGAGGCCACGCATGCCGATTGCGTCGAGATGGAGGGCGCGGCAATTGCGCACATCGCGGCCAAGAATGGTGTCGATTGCCTGGTACTGCGCGCTATCAGCGATAATTGTGACGAGGCATATGACGCGTTTTGCGAGCGCGAGTTCGATCTGGACGAGTACGCTCGCACCGCGAGCGGCATCACGCTTGACATCGTTCGTCGTATCGCCGCCGCGCAATAGCACGCCCGTTTTGTAAGAACCTACGACCAAGGAGTGTCCATGGCCGATTCCATTAACTATCAGCTTGCCAAGTTCGTCGCCAGCTACGGCAAGGTTTCGCAGATTCCCGAGTCCACCTGCCCCGAGGTGAGCTTTGTCGGCCGCTCCAACGTGGGCAAGTCGTCGATTATGAACAAGCTCTTTGGCCGCAAGAACCTGGTCAAGGTTTCCAGCACGCCGGGCAAGACGAGCAACATCAACTTCTTTGAGGCCGACGACGTGCATTTCGTGGACCTGCCGGGTTACGGTTTCGCCCGTCGCTCCAAGGCCGAGCGCGACCGTTGGGCCGAGCTCATCGGCGACTTCTTCGACTCCGAGCGCAGCTTTAACTTGGTCGTCTCGCTGGTGGACATTCGTCACGACCCCAGCAAGCTCGACCACGACATGATTGACTACCTACAGGGCAACGAGTTCAACTTTATCGTCTGCCTCACCAAAGCCGACAAACTCAGCCGCACCCAGCAGGCTCGCCAGGCATCAGCCATCAAAAAGCAGCTCAACGTCCCGGCCGAGAATGTAATCATCACGAGCTCCCAGACCGGCACCGGCATCGACGAACTCAAAAAGCGCATCGCCGAGGCCTGCCTCTAATCGGGCAGCATCCCCTCAAAAGCTCTCATCTATATCACCCCAGTGATAGTTATTGGTAAACTATCACTGGGGTGATATTTTTTAGGAGGTCGATATGGAGCTTTGGCACGGGTCGGAGGTTGTTGTCGAGCATCCGTCGCTGGATAGATGTAAGCAGTTCAACGACTATGGACGTGGGTTTTATTGCACGCCACATGAGGAAATGGCGATGGAATGGGCATGCCGGACCGAGTCCGATGGTATCGCGAATCGATATGAGCTCGATATGGATGGTCTCGCGGTCTTGGATTTGGAGTCCGGGGAGTTTTCAATTCTTAATTGGCTTGCGATTTTGGCCGACAACCGGGAGTTTAATGTCTCGACGCCAGTAGCACGCGAGGGGCTTCGTTATCTGCTGGATAACTGCCTGATTGATATTTCTCCCTATGACGTTATTCGAGGCTATCGCGCCGACGATTCCTACTTTTCGTTTGCAAGACAGTTCGTTAACGGCATGATCTCGCTCAGGCAACTGCAACTCATTATGCGTTTGGGCGATTTGGGCATCCAATACGCTCTTATGAGTGAGCGCGCGTTCTCGGCGATCAGGTTCCGCGATTGGAAGCAGGCCTCGGGAGCTGAGTTTTATCCCAAACGATTTGAGCGAGAACAGAATGCTCGACGTAAGTATCTGGATACGATAAACGGATTTGACACCGAGGGTGTCGACATTAGGGATTTGATGGCAGGGAGGGTCGATTTAAATGATCCAAGAGTTAACGGATTGTGGGCCGAGTAGGACATATCCCGTCTATTACCTCGAGGACGCAATGAACAACCTAGGCGACTGCTTTGACTATGCCGTTAATGATTATGGAGCAGAGGGATCGGAAGTTGCTGAACTCTTTTGCCTCAGCGGCGTAGCTCGCGAGTTCGAACGCGGCAACGCATGGGTCGTATCGGGAAAATCGGGCGTTGAGCTGTTCGCGCTTATCGCTGAAAGATCGGGCTATCAAAACAGGCCTATACCGGACTGCACCTATCGATTTGAGAAGACGCCGGAATATTGGGCGGGCTGGATGCTGGCATACCTGCAGTGGCGTTTAGGGGAGTCTTTCGAAGATCTGCTGCATGTCGTTCCATTTGATGCGCTGCGCGGTCTGTACTATCCCTGGCATGAAGCCTCAGAGGAACGTGTGGCGCGTCTTATTTGCGATATGGCGAAGAAAACACCTCGTCAAACTAAACTGGCGCAAGCAAGAAAGAGGCTCAAGAAAACCCAACAAGACCTGGCATACGAATCGGGCGTATCACTCCGCTCAATCCAAATGTACGAACAGCGCCAGAGAAACATCAACGAAGCATCGGTAACAACCGTAAGGGATATGGCGAAAGTCCTGCACTGCAGCATCGAAGACATCTTAGAGCCAGTCTTTGAATACAAAGAAACTAGCGCAGCCTAAAAGAGATGCTGGCCGCTGATTGCTCAAGTTGCAGTTCGAGCAATTTGAGCAGCGAAGCCGGCTGCCTAGTGGGGGCATGTGGGCCTTCTAGGTATCAAAATCCGCCTACGTATCGAAATGCCCCGCCAAGCTAAAGTGCTCGGCGGGGCATATTTCGATTGACGATGCTAACAGGGGTTGAACTTTAATATGCCGCGAGTAAGAGGCGTCTGCATTTAGCAATTAAAGTAAATTATTCAATTCGGGTGCTCAGCCAGTATTCTCCATTTGAAGCTAAGATTGCGTACGTAATTCCATTTTTGACAGTTGGCGTACCTACGCAGGCAGCGCCAATCTCCTTAGCGTCGGAAAATGAGAGTGTTGGATCAATTGCTTGTATGGTTGCTAATGCTGTCGCCGCGGCATAATCTGAATTTTCGAAGTACATGACTATGTTTTTGAAGCAGTTTTCTGATCCAAGATAGCTGAATAGTAGTTGACTGCTCGAGTCCGAGAAAAAACCTCCAATACCGGCAAGCGTAGAGCCATTTTTTATCTGAAGCTCGAGTCCCGTGCCGCTATCGTCTAACTCGTAACTCGCCTTCATACTGCTGCAATTGGGAATATCGGAGAATTCCTCGTTAAGTCGTTCAATAAAGCCTTCAGGTGAAATTGAAAACGATCCGTCGCCAAGAAAGGAAGTAATTTCCTTTTCGTTGCGGGTGTCAACGACCTCTCCGCATCTCCCGCATTCTCGAATTTCCTTCGAGGTGGCGTCAACGTAATCGACTTCGGTAGTCCAAGAACCTGGTTGATGCCCAAGGGGTTTCCCTTCGGTTTTGCCGCAGCGTTGACAGGTCTTCGGAACCGTGCATGTTGCTTCTTCCCATTCATGTCCGAGCGGTTTCCCCTCGGTTTTGCCGCAACTTTTACAGGTGCGAGGGCTTGTACAGTTTGCATTGGTCCAAAGTTTGTGGGTGCAAAACATTTGAGGAAACAGCATGGGTAAGCAGAAGATGACGGCAACTATCGCAGCAGTTGCGATAGCCGCTCGTTTATTACCACCAAGTTTGTTAATGGCACTCGTTAGAAGTAAATCGTCCTCTTCCTTATTGCATGTGGCACCGTCTTCATTTGATGATCGATCGTCAGGGGAGGTGGTGTCGTCAGCACCATCAGAAACCTGCTTCCCTTCGATATTCGGCTTCTGTTCATCAGATGCACTGGGCGTTTGCTCACTATTGGGCTCTTTCATCTCGTCATCCATGCTTATCGAGTCCCCTCTCTCGTTTCAAATGTGCGATGCGAACAATTGCGATAAGTGAAACAGATACTCACATGAATATATCCTAGTTTGGGATATATCAAAATGGAATATAGCGTAAACGGTATGAACGTTGATGCTAATAGGACATGCGGAAAGTGCCTCTCCCAGATTCGTCGGGAACAAGGTATCACTCAGGTTGAACTCGCAAAGAAACTGAGGGTACCTCAGTCGTTCATCTCGAAAGTCGAAACCGGGGAACGCAGTCTTAGGGTTTATGAGCAGTTCGCCTATGCAGAGGCACTTGGAATTACCGTCGGAGTTCTCGTGCAAAGACTTGAGGCGGTTCTGAGCAGCGGAGATAAATAGATTGCGCCGCGAATCGGGCGATAATTAAATCAGCGAATGCGATTATCCTGTCGAGGCTGCGAAGGTCCCCTTGGGGCTTCCCCTGAAAACAATCCGCAGATCGAATTGCCCCGTCGCGCGAAGCGCACGACGGGGCAATTCATGATCGAGGACGTTTTCAGGGGAAGCCCCAAGGGGACCGGTGAGAGCAATGAGGCAGGGCGCTACAGGTACTCGATTTGAGCGCCCTCGGTGTCGCACGTCAGAATGTGCGTGTCACACTTGGGGAACTGTTCACGCAGTTTGACCTGTAGGAACTTTGCCACGATGGTGTCGTCAGTCACGGCCATGAGGGTCGAGCCCGAACCACTGATCCAGATGGTCTTAGCGCCGCCGTTAAGGCAGGTGTCGCGCACGGCGTTGTAGTCGGGGATGAGGCGACGGCGATACGGCTCTTGGATGCGGTCGTCGTTGGCGGCGGCAATCAGATCCAGGTCGCCGGTCTCCAGGCCGCGCGTCATGCCGGCGATGCGGCCCATTTGCCATACGGCGGTGGAGAGTGGAATCTCCTGCGGCACAACCTTGCGCGCCTCGCTCGTATGTACCTCGTAGGGCGGAATCACGGTAATAAAACGCAAGCGATCGCTCACCTCGTAGCGCAGGCACTGGGGGAGCGAATCGGTCGGCGTAAAGGAGCAGACGGCGCCGCCCAGGATGGCGGGGGCGACGTTATCGGGATGGCCCTCGACCTCGGTGGCAATGCGGACGAGCTCGGCGCGGTCGACGGTGTGGCCTGTCAGCGCGGCGGCGGCCATAATGCCGGCGACGACGCAGGTTGAGCTGGAGCCCAGGCCGCGGGCGACGGGAACGTCAGTCTGAATGTCGATGGCGACGGGGAAGGCCGGCTCGCCCCATGCGGCCAGTGCGTCGACAAAGCTCACGTAGACTAGGTTGTTCTCGTTTTGAAACTCCTCGGGGCAGCCCGTGATGGTGAGCTTGTCGGCGCGCTCGAAGGTGAAGTGCGAGTAGAGGCTGACGGCCATGCCGAGGGTGTCGTAGCCGATGCCTAGGTTGGCGCTCGTTGCTGGGACGGTGATTTTGATCATGTGAGTCCTCCTGGCGTGCCTGGCTGTTTAGTTCGCTGCTCGGGCAGTCCTGCGCAAGACGGAAAGCACATTAAGTGCTTTCCTTTGCGTGCGGAACTC
>URFE01000129.1:0-5420 GCA_900546965.1 uncultured Collinsella sp. | reverse complement strand
TACGAGATCCTGAGATGTCTCGTGGGCTCGGAGATGTGTATAAGAGACAGAGGCCGAGGTAAAGGCCAAGCCGGCGCCGAAGGCCGCTGAGGTTAATGCTGCCCCGAAGGTGGAGGCAAAGCCCGAGCCCGCCAAGGAGACCCCGGTCTCCCCCGCCGCTCCGGCAGAGAAAAAGGCTCCGTCCAAGAAGACGTCCGTCCGCAAGGCCACGGCCACCCGCAAGCGCCGCTAGTCCACAAACGATCCAAAACCTCATTAAACCCTATGTAAGGGGCGCTCCAACCGGGCGCCCCTTCTCTGTAGGTAGTTGGTAAAACGATTTTCTAGGACAACCGTTCGCCGATGGTAAACGGATGTTGTTTATACAGCCTGTGTACAACAGATATACTTACAACTTGTGCGTAAAGCCCATGGCCCGCAGGCCATGATTCTATTGAACTGGACCGTATTATGAGATTGATTCACAACAGCCGTCTGCCGCAGTTTCGCACTCCGTTTGGCGCTGTGACCACAGGAACGACCCTCTCGCTTTCGGTGATTCTAGAGGACGCCGACCCCAACCAGGCAACGCTTACGCTGCGCACCTGGGTCGATGAGATCGGTGAGTCTCTGTATCCCATGACGCACGAGGGCGACGGCATATTTACCGTAGAGCTTGAGTGCACCGAGCCCTGTCTTATTTGGTACAGCTTTATCTGCAATATCGAGGGCCAGCCCGAGGTCCGCTTGGGCGCACCACAGGGCCGCACCGGCGGCGAAGGCGTTACCTACGATTACGCCGAGGTGCCGTCATTCCAGGTCACCGTCTACAAACACCGTGAGAACCGTCCCACCTGGTACGAGCGCGGTATGGTCTACCAGATCTTCCCCGATCGCTATGCCCGCGACGAGCACTGGCGCGAGCGCACGCTGGCCGAGGTCCAAAAACCGCGCAACGGAATCCAGCGCCGCATGGTCGAGGACTGGAACGAACCGCCCGAGTACGAGCGTGCCGAAGACGGCTCCATCAAGACCTGGGATTTTTACGGCGGCTCGCTCAAGGGTATCCAAAATGACCTGCCCCGCATTGCCGAGTTAGGCTTTACGGCCATCTACCTCAACCCGATCTTTGAGGCCGCGAGCAACCACCGCTACGACACGGCCGATTACACCAAGATCGACCCGATCCTGGGCACCGAGCAGGACTTTACGGAGCTGTGCGAGGCAGCCGAGAAGCTCGGCATTTCCATCATCCTGGATGGCGTCTTCAACCATACGGGCGACGACTCGATCTACTTTAACCGCTACGGCAATTATCCCGGCGTCGGTGCGTGGCAGAGCGAGGACTCGCCGTGGCGCGATGCGTTTTACTTCCATGAGGACGGTTCGTATGACTGCTGGTGGGGCGTGGGCAACATGCCAGCCATCAACGAGAATTCCGAGCTTGTGCGCGAAAAGCTGCTGGGCAAGGACGGCGTGATTCGTAAGTGGCTGCGCGCCGGCGCCCATGGCTGGCGTCTGGACGTGGCCGACGAGCTTTCCGATGACTTCCTGGCCGAGATTAAAAAGGCCGTGCTCGCCGAGAAGCCCGACGCGCTGCTGCTCGGCGAGGTCTGGGAAGACGCCTCCAACAAGATCAGCTATGGCCATCTGCGCCGCTATCTGCAGGGCTCTGAGCTCGACTCCGCCATGGACTACCCCTTCCGCGACATGGTCATCGGCTTTTTGATGGGCTACAAGAACGCCTACCAGGCAGCCGAGGATATCGAGACCCTGCGCGAGAATTATCCGCGCGAAGCCCTGTCCTGCGCGCTCAACCTACTGTCGAGCCACGACCGCCCGCGCATCATCTCGGTGCTCGGCGGCGGCCCCGACGAGTCGCAGCTGCCCGAGAGCGAGCGCAGCAAGTGGCGCCTGGACGAGAACTCCATGGGCCTGGCCAAGAGTCGTTTTTGGCTCGCGACGCTCATGCAGATGACGTTCCCGGGTGTGCCTTCGATTTACTATGGCGACGAGTACGGCCTTGAGGGACTCACCGATCCGGGCAATCGTCGCACCATGCCGACCAAGGAAAACCTGCACGACTTCGATACGTTTGCGATCGTCAAGAACGCATCTGCCGTGCGCCGCGCGCTGCCGTTTATGATCGAAGGTGAAATCAAGGCCTTCGCACTCAATTACGAGGTGCTGGCATACAACCGTACGGGCAAGGATGGCGTGTCCGCGACGGTTATCATCAACCGCAGTCTGCGCAATTCGCACCGAGTGACGATTCCGGCGCTCGACGAATGTGCGAGTGACGTGATCAGCGGTCACGAGTGCGAGATCCACAACGGCACGGTCACGCTCGACCTGTACCCGCTGGGTTCGTCGATCATCTATCACCACGCCGAGCAGCGCCTGCAGGAGCCGCTCGATCACGGTGCGGGTGTTGTGTGCCATATCACATCGGTGCCGACCAATGACGGCAAGCCCGGTACGATCGGCGCGCCCACGCGTCGCTTTATCGACCATCTGGCAGCCATGGGCATGCGCTACTGGCAGGTTCTCCCCGTCAACCCCACGGACTTCTTCCGCTCCCCTTACGCCGGTCCTTCGGCCTTTGCAGGCAATATCGACCTGCTACCCGAGAGCCACGAGGAGCTGGCAGCCGACTTTGAGACCTGGAAGGCCCGCGGCGGCGAGGATGCCGATCCGCTGTACACCGCGTTTAAACATCGCAATGCCGATTGGCTCGAGAAGTACTGCGTCTACATGGCCGTTAAGAAGTACTTTGAGGGCGAGTCGCGCCACGATTGGCCGGCCGATGTCGCACGCTACAACGAGCATCTGATCGACGACAAGCGTTTCCACAACGAGGCCGAGCTTCAGGCGTACATGCAGTACCGCTTTGACCTGGCTTGGTGCGAGCTCATGAACTATGCGCACAAGAAGGGCATCGAGGTTATCGGTGATATTCCTATGTACGTGTCCGACGATTCGGCAGACGCGTGGAGCGAACCCGAGAACTTCTGGCTGTCCGATACCGGCAAGGCGATTGAGATTTCCGGTGCACCGCCCGACAACTTTGCGCCCGAGGGCCAGGTGTGGGGCAACCCGACGTTCCGCTGGGACCACATGAAGCAGAACGGCTATACCTGGTGGATGGATCGCCTGCGCCGCGCGTTCTCGCTCTACGACCGCGTGCGTCTGGATCACTTCCTGGGATTCCACAGCTATTACAGCATTCCCGCGGGCAAGGCTTGCGCCGAGGGCCGCTGGCTGGCGGGCCCGGGCAAGGACCTGTTCCAGACCGCCTATGACGAGCTGGGTCCGCTCAACTTTATCGCCGAGGACTTGGGCTATCTGACGCCTGGCGTTCGTGCCATGGCTTCGACCTGCGGCTTCCCCGGCATGGACGTGCTGGAGTTTAGCGACTACGACGTTCGTTGCGGTGTGCATCCCACGCCCGGCAAAATTCTGTACACCTCGACGCACGACACGTCGACGCTCGCAGGCTGGTGTACGCGTTCCTTTGCCGGCGGCGACGAGCCGAGCGGTGTTGAGCTGGCGGCCAAGCTGATGAGCGACGCGCTGGCAAGCGACGCTCCCCTGGTGATGATGCCGCTGCAGGATATCCTGGGGCTTGGCGACGACGCGCGCATGAACGTTCCGGGCGTGGCCACGGGCAACTGGACCTGGCAGGCTGACGAGGCAGACATTGCAGCCGCCGAGAACAAAACCGCACAGCTCCTGCGCAACAACCATAGATTCTGGGGCGAAGCGTGATAAAACCCCCGATATAGGGTACAGTTACAGACGTTTGAATTTTTGCGGGCAGAGTAATCTGCCCGCTTTGTGCTGAAAAGGAAGTATTATGGCGCGCTACGATTACAAGTGCTCGAGCTGCGGCAACGTGTTTGAGGTTGAGCATCCCATGTCCGAGACTCCCGAGGTCGTGTGCCCCAGCTGCGGTGCCCCGGCGGCCAAGACGTTCTCGGCCAGCGGCATTAAATTTGAGGGTAGCGGTTTCTACAACACCGACCAGCGAAGCGGCGGCTCCAGCACCAGCGCCACCAGCGGCTGCTGCGCCAACTGCCCGCATAGCCACTAGGAACCAATCAGCCCCGCGATCAAGCCCGATCGCGGGGCCGCTTCTTTAGCTGTCCAGGTTTCCTTATGAGTTGCGGTGAAATAAGGACTGTTTGGCGGGCAGAAACGGCTTTTTAATCCCTATTTCACCGCAACTTAGTAGTTACTTGTGGACCAGTCTGGCGCAGAAGTGGCCGTCGTAGGAGTCGGCGTTTACCGGCACACTTTGGAAAAGGCCTCGAACGTTCTGGCGTACGGATACGAGCTTCTTGGCCTGATCGAACTCGGGGAGTTGCAGAATCTGTGCTTCGGAAAGCGGCGCCACGCTAAAGCCGGCACCCTCGGGAGAAGCAAGGAACGCATCCACCACCTGCGTGTTCTCCTCGTCGAAGACGGAGCACGTCGCATAGATGAGCTCGCCGCCGGCAGCCACGCGCGCGGCAGCCTCTTTGAGCATCGTCAGCTGCAGCTTGGGCAGATCAGTCGTAACGTCGTTCTCGGTCAGACGCCACGGAATCTCGGGATGACGACGCATGGTTCCGGTGCCAGAGCACGGCGCATCGATAAAGACCGTGTCGAACTTAACCGGCTTGCCAAGCATGGCATCAAAAGACGTCAGGACTTCATCAAGCTCGCAGGCATCACCCGAAACCGTACGAACACCCTGAATACCGGCCTTATGCAGGCGAGCGAGATTCAGATCGCACTTGCGATCATGCAGATCGAGCGCCGTATGCTGACGCTCATAGCCCGCACGCTTGGCCTGGCACATCATCACATAGGTCTTGGTGCCACGACCGGCACCAATCTCAAGGCAGCTGCCAGGGCGCGTGGCTGCCGTGGCGATGAGCTGGGCGTTAAGGTCCGAGGCCACCGCGGCAGCACGCTCAAACACGCCCGACGCAACGGTGACCTGCGCATCGACCGGCGCATGACAGCCCGGGAACACGGGTGCCACAAGCTGCGAAATGTACGGATCGGGCTTGGTCGCAAAGGCGTTCTCATGCAGGGCCAGCGGCGCGGGGGCCAGATTGCCGGCAAAGTTAAGCGCACCCTCAGGCGTGTCAAACGAAGCCATAATACGAGCGCACAGCCAACGCGGCAGACCCATCAGGTGCGACAGACGGACCAAGCGTCGCTCAGACTCATCCACATCGGATGCAGTAGCAAAGTCCTCAACGTTGTCCGTGACCTTATGCAGCACGGCATTGGCCAAACCTGAGGCAGACTTAGCTCCGCTGCGTACCAGCTCAACACCCTGACTTACGGCGACGCGGCCAGGCGTATGCAAATAGAGCATCTCGAAGGCCGAGATACGAAGCCTGTCTCTTATACACATCTCCGAGCCCACGAGACATCTCAGGATCTCG
>URFE01000128.1:0-5466 GCA_900546965.1 uncultured Collinsella sp. | reverse complement strand
TGGTCATGCCCGACGATTGAACGTCAGATTGCCGCTTAGGGGCGTTTGCAGCGTCGCGCCGTTACGCGGTTTGGTAAAACCGCGTAACCCTACAGTTCAGTCACGACAACGCTGTTGTAGACCTCGTCCCAGCGGTCCATAACCAAATGCCCGGTCTTGGGATCCATGGCGTTGAGCTTGCCGCAGGTATTGGCGGTCTTGAGCACCGTGACGTCGTCGGCGCCGGCAGCAATGGCATGCGCAAAGCCGGCGATGGTCGAGTCGCCGGAACCCGTCGCGTTCACAGCCGCAATCGCGGGCGTCTTGGCGCGGAACGCGCGACCCTCATGGAAGCCCACCGAACCGGCAGCGCCCATCGAAACGACAACCCAGGGAATACCGGCAAAGCGGCCATCGGCGGCGAGCGCCTCGCGCAGGGCATCGACATCATCAGTCGTAAAGGACGTACCCAGCAGGCCGTTAATCTCGGTCAGGTTGGGCTTTACGAGCTCAGGCTTAGCGTCGGACTCCAGCGCGGCCTCCAGCGATGCACCCGAGGTGTCGAGCAGCACCTTGGCGCCCGCCTCCTCGGCGATCTTGACGAGCTCGGCATAGTAGCCGGCATCGACGCCGCGCGGCAGCGAGCCCGAAAGCGTCACAACGTCCGCCTTCGCTGCAAGCTCGGCGAACTTGGCCGTAAAGGCCTCGAGCTCGGCCGGGGCAATCAGCGGGCCGCTCTCCAGCAGCTCGGTCTGGTTGCCCTCGTGCAGGATATTCAGGCAGATGCGCGTCTCGCCAGCGATGGGCACAAAGTCGTTCTTGACGCCATCGACATCCATGAGCTCGGCCATATAGGCACCCATGTGACCGCCGAGCAGACCGGTCGCGAGCACATCGTCGCCCAACTGCAGCAGCACACGGCTCACGTTGAGGCCCTTGCCGCCAGCGGTCTTTTCGGGCGTCACACGGTTAACATCGTCGATGATCAGCTTATCGAGCTGATAGCGCGTATCAATCGACGGGTTCATGGTAACGGTCAGAATCATATTGAACTCCTGTTTCCGGGGCACGACACGCGCGGCCCCAAACATACGATAGCTCGTTAAAGGATCTCGATCTCAAAGCCGCGGGTGACAGTCTCCCCCGGCTTGGCCACCAGGCAGCCGCGCTTGTGCTCCAGAATATCGTCCTCGTCGGAGCAGGTGGACAGGCCGCCCCACGGTTCCACGGCCACAAAGTCGCCCTCGGGCTTGCTCCACACAATCAGGTACGGCATATCGGGGAACGTCAGGCGCACGCCCTTGTCCTCGGTCTTCTTGGTCAGCGTAACCACGCGGCTCTCGAGCACGTCAAAGATGGTCTCCGCGAAGTCGAAGAGCTCGTGGGTCAGCGGCAGGTTCTGGTCGATCATGGGGTTCTTGCTGCGATGCTCAACATCAATCAGACCCGTCGAAGGAACGGCAGTACAGAGCTCGGCGGCCTCGCGCTGATCAAAATGGAGCTCGTAGTCGTCATAGGACTCGCCCTCGTCAAGCGGGCACTTAAAGCCAGGGTGGCCACCCACAAAGAACGGCATGTCCTCGGTGCCCTCATTGGTCACCTCGTACGACACGGCCACCTTAGCCGCATCGATCGTGTAACGAGCAACGATCTTAAACGGATACGGGTACTGCTCGAGCAACTCGGCATGGTCGGCAGAGCTTAGGCTCAGCGCGACCATGTTGTCGCCCTGCTCCTCGAGCTTCCACTCCTGTTTGCGAGCAAAGCCGTGACGGGCAAGCTTGACCTCGCGGCCGCCCATGGTCATTGCGCGACCGTCACGAAGGCCGCCGCAGATCGGGAAACAAATGGGTGCCTGGCCCGACCAGACCGCCGGGTCACCCTGCCACAGGTACTCACGGCCGTTGGCCGTAATAGAAGTGAACGACCCGCCCGCCGTGCTCAGTGCCACGCGGATAGAACCGTTATCAAGAACAAACTCCATAGGAGCCTTCCCTTTCTTACGACAGCCCGCCAAGTCAATAGGGCTGATAGAAAACCGGCCCGCGCCCCCTCACAGAAACGCGAGCCGTCAATTGAAAAGCTGCAGAATACTGGGTCCCGCCAAAACGAAGCCCACAAGCTCAGCAAGCAAACGTGTTATCGGAGCAGCTTACCGAACCAGAAAGCTTCGCAACAACAGCGGTAACCCCACAGGTACCCCCAACGTCAGCGAGAAGTCAGCTGGCGAGGCAAGGTGCCGTGAAGCGAGGCGGCATTGACCTTCTGGTCATGCCGCCGAAGCTGAACGGCAGATTGCCCGCCAGATGGCTTCGCAGCGTCGGCCGGTCCGGCGTTCGGTAGAACGCCGGAACCCCTTAGTCGTGATACTCGCCGCGGTCCCACTTCTCGAGGAACTCGTCAAAGAAGTGCGGGTCAGCCTGAGCCTCGGCGTCGGCCTTATTGCAGGCGTCGATCTTGGCGATCAGGGCGTCGTGCTCGGGAGTCTTCTCGTAGGGCTCCTCCAGGAAGGCAAGCATGATATCGGCCATCAGGAACTCGCCGGTGATCTTGCCACCAAAGCCCACGATGTTGGCGTTGAGCTCGCGACGGGCATACAGGGCAGAGGTCATGTCGCGGACCAGGGCGCAGCGGGCGCCGGGAACCTTGTTGACGGCGTTGGTGATGCCGATGCCGGTGCCGCACAGGGCCACGCCAAAGTCGGCCTTGCCGCTGGCAACAGCCTCGCCCACGGCCTTGCCATAGATGGGATAGTGCGTACGGGTGTGGCTGTAGGTGCCGCAGTCGAGCACCTTGTAGCCAGCCTGCTCCAGGCGGTCGGCCAGATAGATCTTCTCGTCCGTAACGATATGGTCACAACCGATTGCGATGGTCTTCTTCATCAGAACGTCCTTTCGTCTGAAATCACAAGTTGAGGTAGAAGTTCGAGTTCTCGGTGGCTCTCGTTAGGCCATCTTGTTGAGCATGTCGACACGAATCTGGTGACGGCCGCCGGCGTACTGTGCACGCAGGAACTCGCGGGCGATCTTCTTGGCGACCTCGGTGCCCACAACGCCCGGGCCCATGGTGACCATGCGCGAGCCGTTGTGCTCGCGGGTCATGTAAGCGGAACGCTCGTCGGAAATGTTGGCGACGACCATGCCCTTGATCTTGACGGCGGCCATATAGGAGCCGACGCCGTACTTATCGAATGCAAAGCCCTGGGAATCCTTGTGCTCCAGCAGGTCCTTGGCAACGGCGGTCGCGGAATCGACAAAGTCCGCGGCAGGGGTCTCGGAATAGTCGACGACCTCGTGACCGTCGGCGATGAGCATCTCCTTGATGGACTCCTTCATCGACATACCGTCGGCATCGGAAGCGATTACAACCCTCATGACATCCTCCTTGAGAGATACGCAGGTGCGTAGTTTCTGTTTGGAAGTGTTGAATCGCGTTCAGGTCCGGGCATCTGAATGTGCGGTTCTTCACTGTTCGTGTTTATTTGAACACATTCGAACACCGACTGCAACAATAATTTGTTTATCTTTGTTCTTTTTTGAACAAACACCATTCACGGATGATTGCTGACCGTTTGAGCCCGGCGCGGACGTAGCGCCCACGTGTTCAACAAACAAAAGGGCGACCGAGAACGTGTCTCGGCCGCCCTTCTTACGGTTGATCTTCCAAAGATCGCTTTGCCGCCTACTCAGACTGCCCGCTCTTCTTGGCATGTCTGGACGGAGCGCTCAAGAAACGACCCGTCAGATAGTTCGCGGGACCGGAGATATCAATCCCCAGCAGCACGTGTCCTAGCCATAGGAACGCCACGAGCACCAGTAGAGGAATCACACACGAGGTCACGATCATCACGATGACGCCTTCGATCAGATCGGTCACCTGATGCACGATCTCATCGGTCATCTGCTTGGCGCCGCTGGTCACCGACGTAACAAGGCTCGAGGCCCCGTCAGTCAACTGCTCGAGCACGTTTTTGGACTCCTTGGCCTCGGATTTTTTCTTGTTCGATTTTGAGCTGGTCTCGGCTGACTTGTCCGTGGCATCAGCCGTCTTTGCGGCATCGCTCGCCTTTTGCTCAGCTTGCTCAATACTTACGCGATACGTTTCATCGACCTTCTGCGACACCCATACGCTTGCAGGCACCAAGGCCATGCCAATCACGGCAACTACCAGCACGCGCGTCGCCACACGGCGCAGGACAGCGCTCGTGCTCCAGCGCCCGTGAATGCCGAGCGACACCGCAAAGAGTACCAACGCAAACGGGATTAAGATGCCCAAGCCAACCGACCACAAAATTGTGAGCAAATATTTCTCGAGGTAGAGCACGGCAAGCACGATACCAAGGTTGCCTGAAAGCTGCGCGAGCTGCTCGGCAACCGGTGTTCCCGTATCACCCGGCAGCGCGGTAATGCCCGCAGACAGCGCCACGCACGAGGTCGTGAGCGCCAGCACGTTACCTTTCTTTTGATCGATGACCTCGATGGTGGAGTCCCAGGTCTTGGTGTCGGCATAATGCGGACGAGCTACAAAGCCCGACAGCAGCGCCAGGACCACGAGCGCAACGATAAAGCCAATCTGCAGCTTTTTGTTTGCGCACACGACATCGGACAGACTGGGCTGCAGCTCGGTTACCGCCGTGTGCTCGGTTATCTGGACAGGACGCCCATGAGCCATCTCGTGCGCATCTTTCTTTTGAATCAATCCGTTGTCCGGCATTTGGATACCTCCTCATTCCGGCCTGTATTGCGGATGGAAGTATACCCACCGAGCAAAAATCGAACGGGAGGACAACGGTGCGCACCAAGACTGTCCCCAATGACTACCTCCGGATGAGTTGCGGTGGAATAGGGATTGTTTTGCGCCCGTCGGCCCCTATTCAGTCCCTATTTCACCGCAACTTGGAGGAGGACAGAAAAAGCCCTGCCGCGGGTAGCGGCAGAGCTTTTGGAAGGGAACTTGATTGTGCGGACTCGTTAGGCGAGCTTGGCCTCGAGCTCGGCGATGCGCTTGTAGGCATCGATGGTAAAGCGGGCCTGCTTCTCCAGAATCATAGTGGTCATGAGAGTGTCCTGAGCGTGAGCCATGATGAAGGTCATCTCCATCTCGCCACCGCCGGCCTCCTGCGAAAGCAGCTTGGTCTGCGTGTCGTGGGCACCGATGAGCGCATCGCTGGCATCCTTGTGCAGCTGTTCGGCCTTCTCAAAGTCACCCTCGCGAGCAGCATCGAGCGCTGCAAGCAGATCGGTCTGGGCGTCACCTGCATATGCGACAATCTCGAATCCAACCATCGAGATTTCTTCTTTGGTTGCCATATTGCGTTCCTTTCACATATGAACCAATGGAGAGCATCGCGTCCGGGCATACGCGCTGCGTTGTGTATGACAGAAACAATAACATTCAAACAAAAAAGAACAGCGTAAAACGTAATTTCGAGCTATGAACGGTCACTTTTCGTCCGTGAACGGTTTTTAAACCAATCTGAACAATATC
>URFE01000127.1:0-5542 GCA_900546965.1 uncultured Collinsella sp. | reverse complement strand
ATGTACATCAGCCTCCAAACACGTCATTTTTTGCAGCTTTTGGAGGCTGATGTACACGTATTGGAGCAAGACCGGTGTCGCGAGCTCGCCCTTATGCGCTGCCCGTCCTTTCCAGTCGATTTCGGCCCCCGGCGCGCACATCGCACTAGGGGCCGCGCCGTTACAATGGAGCGGATTCGCTTGACGCAAAGGAGCCGCCATGCCTGCTTGCCCGCTGGTCGATTGCCATACTCACACCTCGTTCTCGGACGGGCACGCCTCGTTTGAAGACAACGTCCGCGCCGCTGCTGCGGCCGGTTGCCGCACCATGGTCTCGGCCGATCACCTTACCCTGCCTGCCAGCATGGATGCCACTTGCGAGGTGCAGGTTGTCGAGGGCGACCTGACGGCGCATCGCCTGGCATTTGAGGACGCCCGCAAGCTCGCCGCTCAGATCACGCCGGAGCTCGAGCTTATCTATGGCTTTGAATGCGACTGGTACGAAGGCTGTGAGCCTTTGGTTGAGCGCTGGTCCGCGGGTGCCATAGTGCGCTTGGGCAGTGTGCACTGGATCGGCAACCCCGGCGATATCATGGCCGGCGCCGCGGGCACGGCGGGAACGGAGGACGTCGCTCGTCCCGATACGCCCGATTCGCGCTGCGGTTGGATCGACGACGACACCGACCTGCATGTTTGGGAAAACTTAGGTGTGCACGGCGCGTGGAAGCGCTACGTCGACGACTGGTGCCGTGCTTGCGAAAGCTCACTCAACTTTGATGTGATGGCCCACCCCGACCTGGTCATGCGCTTTTCGAAGGAAGGCTTTGCGCCCGATTTTGATCCGGCACCGTTTTGGGAGCAGATGGCAGAGTGCGCACACGATACAGGCCGCCGCGTTGAGGTTTCGACCGCCGCGCCGCGCAAGGGCCTCGACGACTATTACCCCTCGACCGGGCTGTTGCGTTGCTTCGCCCACGCCGAGGTACCGATTACCTTTGGCTCGGACGCGCACCGCGCCTGCGACATCTGCTGGAACATCCGCGAGGCCCAGGCCCACGCCTACGACTGCGGTTATCGAACCTTCGACATCCCCCACGCCACCGGCGAATGGGAATCCACACCCCTCGCCTAACTAGTCGTTTAAGAACGTCCCCAATGACTAGTGGCGGCGGGCGTTGAGTTCGCCGGCAAGCTCGTCGAGGGTGATGCCGTAGCGCTCAAGCGTCACGAGCAGGTGGTAGACCAGGTCGCCGGCCTCGTAGCGGATGTGGTCGTGATCGTTATCCTTGCAGGCCATGATGACCTCGCTCGCCTCCTCGGCAAGCTTCTTGAGCAGCTCATCCTCCACGTCGGTCAGCAGACGCGCGGTATAGCTCTCCTGCGGCGACGCGTCGCGACGGCCATGAATCACCTCGGCCAGCCCCGTCAGTGTCTCACCGATATTTCCCGGCTGCACGTTAGCTGTTCTGACTCCCATGGTTATTTCCTCTCGTTACTGCAGCGTAAAGTAGGTACCGGTCTCATCGAACCGAGGCTTTGCGCCCTTTTTCTCAAAGAACTCGACGATGACGGCATGGGCCTCATCGAGCCTTTCCTTCTCGGCTTCGAGCCAAAGCGACTGCGCCCCGCAGGCATCAGTCAGGTGCACGCGGCATGGCACGCCCGCGCGGAGGAGCTCGGTGTTGCAGTCGGCGACCTCGAACGGCGTCACGACTTTCATCGCACTCCCCCTTCCACGCGCTTAAAGAAGCAGGTGCGGTTGCCGGTATGGCAGGCCGGACCCGGCGAGTCGACCTTGACCAGCAGCGTATCGCTATCGCAGTCGGCCCAGAGCTCCTTGACCTCTTGCATGTTGCCGCTCGTCGCGCCCTTGTTCCAGAGCTCCTGGCGGCTGCGGCTCCAAAACCACGTGGTACCGGTCTTGAGCGTCAGCCCCACCGACTCCTCGTTCATCCAAGCAACCATAAGCACCTCGCCGGTGTCATACTGCTGAACCACGCAAGGAATCAGCCCGCGGGCGTCGTATTTGAGCTCGGTAGCATTTACCACCTCAGTCATCATTTCTCCCAAGTAATAAACGAAATCCCACAGGTCGGCGAGGGTTGTCCAGGTACCGCAGGTTGCCGCGAAAGAGGAGCGACGCGTACTTTGGTACGCGAGCGACGGTTTGAGCGGCAAGATGCGGTGCCTGGGCAAGCCGCAGCATTAGAAGTCCAACCTCACAGGAATTCCCTGCGATGCCATATATTCTTTGACTTCGCGAATGCTGAAGGTTCCAAAGTGAAAGACGCTGGCTGCCAGCACGGCGTCTGCCTCGCCCTCGATCACGCCCTCGGCAAAATGCTCGAGCGTACCCACGCCGCCGCTCGCGATGACGGGAATCGGCACCGCGCGGGCCACGGCGCGGGTGAGCGCCAGGTCAAAGCCGGCCTTGGTGCCGTCGCGATCCATACTGGTCAGTAGGATCTCGCCGGCACCGCGACGAGCCGCCTCCTCGGCCCACGCCACCGCGTCGATACCCGTGGCGTTACGACCGCCCGCGGTAAAGACCTCCCACTTGTCGGCCCCCGGCTCTCCGGGCAAACCGACGCGCTTGGCATCGATCGCCACGACCACGGCCTGGCTGCCAAACGCCGCGGCGGCCTGGCTAATCAACGACGGGTCGCGCACGGCCGCCGAGTTGAGCGACACCTTGTCGGCACCGGCGGCAACCATGGTGCGCATGCCCGCCAGGTCGCGAAAGCCGCCGCCCACGGTATAGGGAATGGCCAGCTCCTCGGCTGCATGCGCCGCCATCTCGATAGTCGTCGCACGGTTGTCGCTCGTGGCGGTAATGTCCAAGAAGACGACCTCGTCCGCACCCTCGCGGTCGTAGGCGCGTGCCAGCTCCACCGGATCGCCCGCATCGCGCAAGCTCACAAAGTTGACGCCCTTGACCACACGGCCGTCCTTGACGTCCAAGCAGGGAATCACGCGTTTGGTAAGCATGGGCTACTCCTCCCCTCGGACGGCGTCCAGCGCCTGGGTCAGCGTAAAGTTGCCCTCGTAGAGTGCGCGACCGGTAATGGCACCTTCAATCGCGCCCTCACCCACTGCGGCCAGCGCACGGATGTCGTCGAGCGTCGAGATGCCGCCCGATGCCACGACGGGAAAGCCCGCGACCTCGGCCACATGGCGATACGCCGCCACATCGATGCCCGTCTGCATGCCATCGCGCGCAATGTCGGTATACACCAGATGCTTAAAACCCAGCTCGGAAAGCTGCGCCACGGCGTCGTCGAGCGCCACGCCCGCGCCGTCACGCCAGCCATTCACCTTGACCTGGCCGTCGCGTGCGGCAATATCTGCCACCAACAGCTCGCCAAAGCCTTGGGCCGCCACCTCGGCAAAACCCGGCTCGGTCACGAGCACCGTGCCTAGTGCGATGCGGCGCGCACCGTAGCCGGCCAACTCGTCGATGCGCGCGAGCGAGCGGACGCCGCCGCCCACGTCCACGGACAGACCGTCGACGCCGCAGATGGCCTTAATCGCCGCCGAGTTGGCAGCGCATGTGTCCTCGTCCTCGCCAAAGGCAGCGGACAGGTCGACGACGTGCACCCAGCTCGCGCCCTGCTCGGCAAACGAGCGAGCAACGGCCACGGGGTCGTCGGAATATACCTTGCAGCGGCTGCGGTCGCCACGCTCCAGGCGCACGACCTTGCCGCCGATCAGATCGATTGCGGGAAACAGGATCATCGGCCAGCCTCCTCGACGATGTTGACGAAGTTCTTAAGGATGCGCTGACCCAGCGCGGAGGATTTCTCGGGATGGAACTGGCAGCCCCACACGTTGCCGTGACGCACGATGCACGGGAAGCTCCGCGTATAGTGCGTGCGCGCCAGCACATCGGCGGCATCGGCGTCGTCGGCCACCGCGTAGCTGTGGGTGAAATACATGTTGACACCCTCGGCAAAACCGGCAAGCAGCGGATCGGCCGCACCGGCGGGCGTCATGTGTACCTGGTCCCAGCCCACGTGCGGCACCTTCAGGCGACTCGATTCCAAGCGCGTGCACGAGCCACGCATAATACCCAGGCCATCGACCCAGGGACCGCCAGCCTGCTCGGGGGTGTTGCCGTCGGCGACCGCGCCCTCGTCCGCAGGCACGCCCTCGTTGCCGCGCTCAAAAAATAGCTGAAGGCCCAGGCAGATGCCGAGCAGCGGAGTTCCGGCGGCAACGGCATCGAGCACGGCCACCTCCTCGCCGCTTTGGCGCATAAAGGCGATCGCGTCATAGAACGCGCCCACGCCCGGGATGACCAGGCCGTCGGCGCGGCGGATCTGCTCCGGATCGTCCGACGTGCAGGCGGCGGCACCGGCGCGCGCAAGCCCACGCGTAACGCTCGACAAGTTGCCCTTGTGGTAGTCGACCACCACGATCTTCGGTTCGCCCACGCGACCCTCCTTTTCCCCATTCAAAACCTGTCCCTTTTTTGGCAGGTTACAGCGAACCCTTGGTGCTGGGGATGCCCTGCACGCGGGGATCGAGCTCGCAGGCGTGGCGCATCGTGCGACCTACGGCCTTAAAGGCGGCCTCGATAATGTGATGCGAGTTACCGCCCGCCAGCTCGCGCACGTGCAGCGTAAGTTTGGCATCGCGCGCAAAGGCGTAGAAGAACTCAACGGCCAGCTCGGTATCGAAGCCGCCCACGCGCCCGGTCGGCACGGGCAGCTCGCAGTAGGCCTGCCCGCGGCCCGAGATATCCACGGCGGCCATCACGAGCGTCTCGTCCATGGCAATCGCCGCGTCGGCAAAGCGTGTAATGCCCGCCTTGTCGCCCAACGCTTGGCAAAACGCCTCGCCCAGCACGATGCCCGTGTCCTCGACGGTGTGATGCGCATCGACCTCGACGTCGCCCACCGCGTGCACCGTCAGATCGAACAGACCATGGCGGCCAAAAGCGTTGAGCATGTGGTCGAAAAACGGCACGCCGGTCGAGATATCGCACACGCCGCTTCCGTCCAGGTCGAGCTTTACGACGATGTCGGTCTCGCCCGTCTTGCGGGTTACCTCAGCATAGCGGTCCATCTACATCTCCTCCTTCACCAGCGCGGCAAACGCAGCCAGCACCTCGTCGTTTTCCTGCGGGGTGCCCACGGTAATGCGTAGGCAGTCCGCGAGCCCCGGCGCGTAGCTAAAGTCGCGCGCCAAAATCGAATACTCGTCGCGCAGACGCTCGCGCACGCGCGTGGCGTGCGGTGTGCGCACAAGCACAAAGTTTGCAGCGCTCGGCCATGCCTCCACGGGCATGGCCTCGGCAGCCATCGCGCGCAGAGCGGCCAGCTCGCGCTCGCGCTCGGATGCGACCTGCGCCACCACGGGCGCGTACGCATCGCGGGCACGCACGCAAGCAAGCGCCGCGGCCTGGCTCAGCACATTGACCGAGTAGATCTGGCGAATCGCCGCGAACACGTCGATGACCTCGGGTGCCGCGATCACGTAGCCCAGACGCGCGCCGGCGGCGCCGAACGCCTTAGACCTGTCTCTTATACACATCTGACGCTGCCGACGACTTAATAGGTGT
>URFE01000126.1:0-5700 GCA_900546965.1 uncultured Collinsella sp. | reverse complement strand
GCATACGAGAGCCTGAGATGTCTCGTGGGCTCGGAGATGTGTATAAGAGACAGCCGTGGGGACACATGTATGTCAATCCTGGTCTAACAGAGCCTAATTTTATCTTTGCAAACTGCACTTTAACTACACCAATGCAGGGAGGATTTTATGCAGCCCAAGCATTCCGCGATTGTGGCGGGCCTGACGCTGGCACTTTCGTTTGGCGCCGTTGCCGCGCCTGTGACCGCTGTTGCCGAGGAGCCCACGCCGGGTGTTGCCTCGGATGCCACCAATATCGATAAAGGCCTTTACACCCAGCAGTCCTTCTCGGGCGTGCTGAGGTCGGTCCAGGGCGTTTCGTTTGTCAACGTGACTCCCGAGATGAAGTACTTTACCAAGTACGAGAGCCATGGCAACTATAACCAGGGTTTTTCGTATGGCGACGGCTATAACGCGCTGGGCTACTATCAGTTCGATCGCCGTTGGTCGCTTATTCCGTTTATGAAGCAGGTCTATAACTACGACTCTGCTAAGTACAGCATGCTTAAGGACGCGATCGATCGCGGCAGCGAGATTTCAAACGCGAGTAACCCCATGTATGCGAACGGTCAGCTTACCGAGCTGGGCCGTATTGCGCAGGATGCCTTCCAGGGCGCTTATAACACCGACCCTGCTGAGTTCTCGGCTCTGCAGGATGCCTATGCGTACAACTCCTACTATGCGGTGACCGAGTCGTGGCTTAAGAACGCTCTGGGCATTGATATTTCCGGTCGTGCCGATTGCGTCAAGGGCATGGTGTGGAGCATCACCAATATGTGCGGCACGGGTGGCTGCCAGGACTTCTTCCGGTGGGCGAATCTTTCTAACAGCATGACGGACCGCGAGTTTGTGACGGCGCTTTCCAACAGCGTGGTCAATAACGTGGCGACCAAGTATGCAAGCCAGCCTCAGTACCATGAGGGCTGGAAGAACCGCTACCGCAATGAGCTCAAGGATTGTCTGATCTATATTGCCGAGGACGAGAAGAACGAAGCGGCTGATAAGAAGCCTGAGGTGTCCGAGTTCCCTTCGACGCCTGATTCAAGCCAGACTCCTGAGGAGTCTCAGCCCGCGCAGAAGCCCGATACTGATAACAATGAGGGCAATGGGGGTGAGACGAACGGGTCTGCTACCGGTACCGGTAACAGCAACTCCGGCTCGACCGACAATGGCTCTTCTAAACCTTCCAACGGTTCGAGCGATTCCTCTGCCGGTGGCGACTCCGGCACTAACACAGGGTCTGGTTCTGTCACCGCTTCTGGTTCCGATAGCTCTAAGGATGATTCGAATAAGGGGACGGATGCGCCCGTCACCCCGACGAACAAGAAGCCCTCTGTTTCTGAAGTGTTTGGCTCCACGCTGGGGTCTTTGATGGCTGGTCCAAGCGGCAACTCGTCTTCTAACAAGGACAATGACGGTCAGAACTCCGTGACGAAAACCGACGCCACGCAGGCCGACCCCAAGGACAATAAATCCGAGGATACATCTGAGAAGCCCGAAACGGATAAGGGTTCTGGTTCTGAGGAGAAGAAGGACGACTCCGAGGAGAAGGGCAACAAGTCCGGCGGTGGCAAGAACAATGGCGACCGCACCGACAGCGCTGGAGACAACAAGGAAAATACCGGCGACAACAAAGATGGCGCTGGTGATAACAAAGATAACAATAGCGGCGGCAAGAACGATTCTGGTTCCGGCAATGGTAATGCTGGCAATAATGGCGGCATCATGCCCAAGACGGGCGACTTTATCGTGATGGCGAGCCTGGCCAGTGCGAGCTTGGCCACGCTGGGTGCCACGTCTATTGTGAGTGGCAAGCATAAGCTCGATCAGCAAAAGAAGGCTGCTGGGCAGAACGACTCCGAGGAGTAGTCCCTTTCGGTTGCCCGACAACTAAAGATTCGCAATGGGGGCCGGTGCAGTTGCATCGGGCCCCATTCTGTTGCACAACGATTTGTTATGCCCCCTCAAGGCCTTTGTTCCTACCGTTGCCCGATGCCTTTGCGCGGATCCAGCGTCGCGCTTGAACTGCTCGCTACAATGGGCCTCGTGCTACGTTTTAGGGAGAAGTTACGGTGTCTGAACAGGAGTATTGCAACAGTGCCGATACTTTTGGTGTACGGCTTGTCAACCATGTCGATGATGCGGTTTTGCCGGTCGGTGTGCATGATTTTGCCGATGCCATTGGTCGTTGCATGCTGATCGATAAGACCATGTTTATTGCCGATGTGCTGGACTGCGACGCGTCCGTCGTGGTGTGCTGTCGACCCGAGGGTTTTGGCAAGAGCATGAACTTGTCGATGCTCAAAGCTTTTCTGGAGTGTCCCGCGGTCGGTCGCGCTGGTCAGAGTTTGTTTGCCGATGCTCAGATTTGGGATGCGGACGGCGGGCGCTATCGGGATGAGTACGCTTGCTATCCGGTGATATCGCTGGACTTTTCTGGCGCTGCGAGGCGTGGTGCCGCCGTTGCCGACGTCGTGCGTGATGCTCTTTCGGGCGAGTGCGCTCGCTTGTTGGCGCTCTTGGGGGCTCCGGATTTAACTCGAGATAAGGTGCGTCACATCGAACGCGTTGCGCGTGGTGTGGCGAGCGAGGGCGAGGTTGCCTCGGTGCTTGGTGTGCTCATTGAGATGCTGGAGATGGCTTGCGATGAGCAGGTTGTATTGCTCGTTGATGGGTACGATGCGGCGTGGTTGGGCCGTGCGAGCGCGTGGAACGCTTCCAGCGCCGATTCGGCGGAGCTATTTGATCGCGTGCTGTTTGAGACCATTGCCGCTGCGCGCGATTCGTTGCGGCTGACGTGTCTGATGGGGGAGTGTCCCGGCCCTGCCGAGGCGGCACTTTCTTCGCGCGGCTGCTCGTATTGTCTAGCGACGCCGCTTTCGACCTGGTGTGACAGTTGGTTCGGCTTTTCGGATGTCGAGGTCCAGGCTCTGTTGAATCATGCTGGGCGCGAGGAATACCTGGATGATGCGCGTGAATGGCTCGAGGGATATCGGTTTGGTAGGGCCTATTGCTCGAGTCCGGCGCGTGTGATTGGCTTTTTGGACCGAGACTGCTCGGCGCCTGTGCGTGCCGATCTGTATGGATATGACGATTGCCTGAGTAGGGTGGTTGCCGGGTGGAACCTCGACCGCCTTTCGGTCTTGTTCGATTTGCTCGAGGCCCATGGGTGCGTTGAGGTCCCGCTTTGTTTGGGCGCTGTGGGGCCAGAGGCCTCGTCTGACGACGACCTGTGGACGGAGCTGTACCTGTCCGGTTTCCTGACGACGGATATGACCGAAGAGCCGGAGCATGATAGTCGTCTCCGTGCTCTGCGGCTGCCCAATAACGAGCTTCGCCAGGCCTTGCGGCTGGTGATTATTGAGTGGTTTGAATGCGCTGCCGAAGACATTCGAGACGTCGATGCGTTTCGCGACGGGTTGTGCCGTGGGGACGAGGATGCGGTGAGGCAGGCGCTAGACCGCATCCTGGGAGATGCGGGAATCGGTTCGACCGACCCAGATGCGCCGCTGCCATATCACCTGCTCTTGCAAGGACTCTGCTTTGGATTGCCGGGCTATGCCAATCCCGCCTCGAGGCGAAAGTGTGGCATGGATCGCTGGGACATCCAGGTCTTTCCTACGAGCGCCGTGCTCGACGTGGCAGACACAATCGGTATGCTCGATGAGCGTCCGCTGATAACGATCAATATGATGTATGACCCCGATGTGGATGCGGTGGGGTTGGAATTGCTGGCCGTGCAGTCGTTACTCGACATAGAGCGCGACGGCATCGACGAAATCCGTGTGCCACGACCAGGTGTCGGCCGCGTGCGCTGGGGCTTTGGCTTTGACGGGCAGCACGTGTCCGTAGTGTGCCAGCGGCTTTAAGTAGCGGGGCGTGTTCGGCTTCTGTTACTCCGCGTCCTCCAGGGGCGGCATGGGCTTCCAGTCGGGATCCTTGATGATTTTGCGGGCGTCTTTCATGCCGCGGCGCAGCGCTGGGATACCGGTCTTAAAGCATTTGTCGACCGCAGCCAGGCGAATGAATTCCTTGCAGAAGGTTGCGGCATTGCCCAAGCGGAACAACATGGGGTGGTAGTCACCGTAGATCTGCATATAGCGAGCGAGGAAGCCGCGGTTGCGCATGATGTAGTAGCGGTTGGTGTCGCTCGTGGAGTTGAGTTGGCGCTTGCCGGCGATGTCCCAGTTGGAGACGGCGCGGGCGCGCTTGAGCACCACGTCGGCAACCACGGCAGCGGGGAAGTGCTGGCTGGCGACATAGCCGTAACAGGCGTCGTCGCCATAGATGAAGAAGCGAGCGTCGGGCAGGCCGATCTTGTCGACTACGCGACGCGAGAACAGGCCGCCTTCAAAGCACAGCTGGTTCATGGCACGGTAGCCCTCGGGGCCCAGATCCCACTTGGCGATGGGGTTGGGGATACCAAGCGAAAGGATGAGCTGGTACTGCCAAAAGAACGCGCCGCCGTCAAAGTCCAGACGCGAACCCTGGATGACGTCGTAGCGGTCCGTCCACTTGGCCAGGCGCTCGATGCCCTCCGGGATGACGAGCACGTCGTCGTCCATCACCCAGAACCACTGGGCGCCCAGGTCGTAGGCGCATTTGGTGCCGGCGGAGAAGCCACCCGCGCCGCCGCCGTTTTTGAGCTGCGGCGCGTAGATAACGCGGTCGGTACCACCCTGTGAATCGGGCTGGCCAGCGTCGATACCCCACAGGTTGGCCAGGCGCTCGTTGAATGCGGTGCACATGGCCTCGGTCTCGCGCGAATTCTCGTTATCGACGATCACGATGCGCCAAGGTGCGGCCGTGAGCTCGGTCATGGAGTCGAACAGGTTAGCCAAGAGCTCCTGGCGCTTGTACGTAACGACGACGATGGCGAGCTTATCGATGGGAGCGGGAAGGGTTGAAGGCATGGGGCAATATATCCTTTCACGCGCGGCGGGCGAGCGCTGCACGGAAGCTATCGAATACGTCCTTGGGACTGTCCTATTGTAAAGGCTCGGCGCACCTTAGCGGCAAGCTTTGAATAAAACGCAGGAACCTGCCATGGGCCCGCCGCATGACGTGGGGCTGCTTTGCCCGCAAGAGGCTCCATAGATTATATAAACGCCCGCTGGCGCGCTGACCCTTTGATACCATGAAACGACAGGTATTTCCTAAGGAGCACATTTGTCTACTAACGCCTCTGGCAGCCCTGTTCTGTCGCTGCTTATTCCCATTTACAATGTTCAGCGCTACCTGCGCGAGTGCCTCGATTCCGCCCTGGCGCAGACGCTCAAGGATATTGAGATCATCTGCATTAACGATGGGTCGACCGACAACTCGCCGGCGATTATCCGCGAGTATATGGAGCGCGATGGGCGCGTCAAGATGATCGACAAGGCCAACAGCGGCTACGGCGACTCGATGAACCACGGTCTGGAGATGGCGCGTGGCAAGTACGTTGGCATCTTGGAGTCCGATGACTTTATGGCGCCCGACGCACTCGAAAAGCTTGTCTCGGCCGCCGATAGCAATAATGCCGACTTTGCGAAGGCGAATTTTGATTTCTACTGGTCTAAGCCCGAGGAGCGCCGCTCGCTGCACGAGATGTTTAGACCTCAGGATTGCGGCAAGCCAGTGCACCCGAGCGATACAACGCAGTTCTTTAAACAAAAGCCGTCGATTTGGTCGGCCGTGTAC
>URFE01000125.1:0-5747 GCA_900546965.1 uncultured Collinsella sp. | reverse complement strand
ATGAGCACCAGGTCGCTGCCGCGCTTGTCGGCCTCGTCGAGCACGTCGTAGCAAACACTTGCCGGGTCGGAGCCGCGGTCGCGCTTGATGACGGGGACGCCAGCGCGCTGGCCCCACACATCGAGCTGCTCGATAGCGGCAGCGCGGAAGGTATCGGCCGAACCGATCACGACGTTCTTGCCGCGGGCGGCCATGGCGCTCGCGATCTTACCGACCGTCGTGGTCTTGCCGGCACCGTTAATGCCCACAAACAGCACGCAGCTCGGCGTATCGGAAAACGGATCGCGCTCGATGGGCACAAAGTGCTGCTCGAGCTGCTCGGCCAGAGCACGACGGAGCTGCGGAGCGGTCTTGAGGTTCTTCTTGGCCGCGGCATCGCGCAGGTCATCGGAGACCTTGATAGCGACCTCGGCGCCCATGTCACCCATGACGAGGGTGTCCTCCAGGTCCTCCCAAAAATCCTCGTCGACCTCGCCGCCAAAGTAGAAGACCTCGTTGAGGGCCTCGCGGCTGCGCTCAAGTCCGCGCGAGAGAGCATCGAAGAATCCCATTATGCATTCACGACCTTTCCGGTTTCGCGATCGAGTTTTTGCGAGACGACGCGACTGACGCCGTCGGCTTGCATCGAGACGCCATAGAGGACGTCAGCGTCCTCCATAGTACGGCGCTGATGCGAGATAACCAAGAGCTGCGTATCGGAACGCAACACATCGAGCGCGCCGATGAGCTTGGACAGGTTGGCGTCATCGAGCGCCGCCTCGACCTCGTCCAGCACATAGAACGGCACCGTGCGCGTGCGATACACGGCAAAGAGCAGGGCGAGCGCCGTCAGACTCTTCTCGCCGCCCGACATGAGCATCATCTTGGTGATGCGCTTGCCGCGCGGCTGCGCCACGACCTCGATACCCGTCTCGGCAGGATGCTCGGGATCGGTCATCTCCAGATGAGCCTGGCCGCCCGGGAAGAGCATAGCGAAGATCTCGCGGAAGTTCGCGTCGACCTTCTCAAACGTCACCAGGAACGCCTTGCGCATCTTGCGGTCGATGGCCACCGTGATCTTGGTGAGCGCCTTGCGCGCGCTCTCCAGATCGGCCAGCTGTTCCTCGATGTAGTCGGCGCGGCGCTTAAGCTGCTCGTACTCCTCCATGGCAACTTGGTTAACGGGACCAAGGTTGTTGATCTGGCGCACAAGCTGGTTGAGCTCGCGCTCGGCGGCGTCGCGGTCGGTGGGAGCCGGAAGCATGAGCGCTTCCTCGAGCACCGTGGTGCCATCGGCGGTAATGGCCTTAATGGCGGCCTCTACCTGCACCTCGAGCTTACCACGCGCGACCTTGAACTCGTTTTGCGTGGCGGAGGCGGTATCGACCCGCTCCTTAGCGCGGGCAACCTCCGCCTTGGCATCCTCGATGGTCTTCTTGAGCGAAGCGGAGTCCGCCTCCTCCAGAGAGGCCTGGTCACGCAAGCGCGCTGCCCAATCCGATGCGCGCTCCAGCAGGGCCGAATAGCGCTCGTGCATGGGGTCGACGCGCAGACGCAGCAGCTCGAGTGAGCGCGAGGCCTGGCGTGTTCCGCGGATACGACGGTCGATGCCCTCAAGACGATGCTCCAGGTCGGGCACGCGACCCTTCAGCGAACGCAGGCGCTCGCTCGTCTGGGCTAGGCGAACCTTGGCGTCGGCGAGCTTGCCGGCGGCCTCGGAATCGTCACGGCGAACGCGGTCGAGTTCGTCGTTGGCCTCGGCAATCTGCAAGCTCAGATCGCTTGCCTGCGCGCGGGCCTCGTCACGCGAACGGGTGAGCTCATCAACCCGCGGGCGCGCAGCGCGAACGGCTTCGGAGGCCTGCTCGCGACGCTTGGAGATGCGCACGCGCTCGACCTCGGCATTGTTGGCGCTTTGCTCCAAGCGGCCGATCTCGGAGAGCAGCGAGCGGCGCTCGCCCTCAAGACGGGCGATCTCGCCGGCGGCATCGTCCTCAGCGGCACGCGCTTCCTCAACGGCCGCGTTGGCCTCGACGACCCGATCCGACACATGCTCAAACACAGCGGCCAAATCGGGCTCAAGCCCCTCCAGCTCGCGAATGCGACGCTTACGCTCCAGAGCACCCGACGCCTCGCCGGCATCGAGGCCCACACGCACCAGGCCGCCGCAGGCGACGCGGGCGCCATCGGGGGTCACGTAAGTCACGCCGTCAACGACCGGCGCCGAAAGCGCGGCAGAAAGATCGTCCACGACGTAATAGCCGCCGAGCAGCGCCTCGACGACGGGTCCGTAGCCTGCGCGCACGGACAGACGATCAACCAGACGGGTACCGGAGGCGCCCACAGCGGCGGTAGAGCCGCTCACGCCGCGCGCCACCAGCAGTGCCTCGCCCGAGGCCTTATTTTGGTCCAGAGCCGCACGACCGGCACGCTCAAGCGTGGCGGCGTCATCAAACAAAAGAGCATCGATATCGCCGGCAAGCAGCTGCTCGACCAGGCCTTCGAGCTCACGAGGAGCCTCGAGCACGTCGCCCAAACGACCCGAGACATCATCGCCCAGCGCACCCATCAGACGGCTCACGAGCGGCGAGCTGTCGGCCATGCGGGCATCGAGTTTCTTTTGGCTGGCAAGCTCCGAGCGCACCTCGGATAACTTGTTGCGTGCCTCGCTCTCGCGGGCACGCAGGTCCTTCAGGGCCGCGCGTGCCGTCTCGGTGGCCTCACGCGCATCAACCTGAGCCTGGCGCGCTTCCTCAAGAGCGCCCTCAAGCTCCTCGGCGCGGTTGCGACGGCTCTCGAGCGAGGCCGTGACCTCCTCGAGCTGCTCGTCAATCTGCTCCAGGCGCGAGGCATACATGTTGTCCTCGACCTCGGCATTGCTCAAGGAATCCTTCACCTTGGCGAGCTCAAGCGCGGCGTTATCAGCCACACGCTGCACATCGCGCTGCTCACGCGTAAGCTGCGAAATCTGATTGTCGAGCGCCACGCGCCGCTCGTGGAGCTCAGCGGCGGCAGGACCAGCGGCGTCAACGTCCTCCTGGGCCTGCATATGCGCACCGGTCACTTCCTCAAGCTGCGCACGCGCGTCCTCGAGCTCCTCGACCACGCGACGACGCTGATGCTCGGAGCTCGAAATCTGACCGCGCATGTCAGACAGGCGCGACACCATGTTGTGGCCCTTTTCCTCGAGCAGGCGCATGTCGGAGTTAATGCGGCCGACCACATCTTGCATATGACGGCGTTGCTCGCCCAGGTCGCCCACAAACAGGCCCTTTTCCTCAAGCATAACCTGGAGCTTCTCGAGCTCGCGCTCCTTTTCGCTCATGCGGTACTGCGCAAGCTCCAGCTCGGCAGCACCTTCCTTGGAGCGGCTCTCCAGGTCGTTCCACTGCGACTGCAGCGAACGAAGCTCATCGACAGCCAGCATCTGCGTAAGCTCGTTCGCGCGCGAGGACAGCTCTTTGTACTTGCGCGCGCGATCGACCTGACGCTCCAGCGGTCGCAGCTGACGGGCGATTTCCTTATTGATGTCGCGGGCACGCGTCAGGTGCTCGTCCATCGACTTAATCTTTTTGAGCGCACGCTCCTTGCGGCGCTTGTGCTTGGAAATGCCGGCGGCCTCCTCGATGAGGGCGCGACGCTCCTCGGGGCGGCTCTGCAAAATGGCGTCGAGCTTGCCCTGGCTGATGATGGAATGCGTATCCTTGCCCAGGCCCGAATCGTGCAGGATGTCCTGAATGTCCATCAGGCGGCACGGACTCGAGTTGATGAGGTACTCGCTTTCGCCCGAGCGATACATGCGACGGGTGATGGCGACCTCGTCAAAATCGACGGGCAGCATATGGTCCGAGTTATCGAGCACCAGCGTGACCTCGGCGACACCCACCGGCTTGCGCGCTGATGAGCCCGAGAAGATGACATCCTCCATGGCCTGGCCGCGCAGCTGCTTGGCGCTCTGCTCGCCCAGGACCCACAGAATCGAGTCAGAGATGTTCGATTTTCCCGAGCCGTTTGGACCGACGATGACGGTCAGGCCCGGCTCAAACGTCATATGGGCGCGGTCGGCAAACGACTTGAACCCCTTGAGCGTGAGGGACTTGAGATACACGGTTCCTCGCTTAAACAGGCTTCTTGTTGAGAATCACGCCGTTGGTGGTGTAGCCCATGCGGTCAAGTGCCTCGAGTGCAGCGGCTCCCTCGGCTTCCTTCTTTGAGGAGCCAGAGCCGCGACCCTGACGAATACCATCGATCAACACCACGGCGGTAAAGGTGGGCGCATGCGCCGGGCCCTCGGAGCCAACGAGCTTGTACGCCGGAGGTTCGTGACCGTCGGCTTGCACGCACTCCTGCAAAAACGACTTGGGGTTCGCAGGATGCTCGGCACGCTCGGAAGCCAAATGCGGCTTAAGCGTACGGTGAATGAACTCCGCCGCGGCATCCCAGCCGGCATCCAGGTACAGCGCGCCCACGAGCGACTCATAGACGTTCTCGAGGGCCGAATGCAGGCCGCGCGCACCGGTACCGGTCTCGGAGGCACCAAAGATGATGATGTCGTCGATGCCCAGCTCGTGAGAAACCTCGGACAGCGTAGCGCCCGAGACAAGCGACACCTTCAAGCGCGTGAGCTTGCCCTCGTCAAACTCCGGATAGGACTCAAACAGGGAACGTGCGACCACAGCGCCCAAAATGGAATCGCCCAAGAACTCAAGGCGCTCATAGCTGGCAGAAACCGGCTGGCCCTCGACTGCCGAGGGATGCGTAAGCGCCGCGCGCAGCAGCACCTTATTGTTGAACTCGTGGCCCAGGATTTCCTGGGCGCGCGTAAGTCGGTCGGATAAAGCCAAGACTTAAGCCTCCTTGGCAGCTTCGATAGCGTCGACGGCGTCGGCGACAGAGTTGAGCGAGAGCAGGGTCTCGTCATCGATCTCGAGGTTGAACTCGTCCTCGATAGCCGTAACCAGCTGCAGGCGCTCGAGCGAGTTGGCATCGAGGTCGTCAAAGGTGGTCTCCTCGCTAATTTCGGCAACATCGACGCCCAGAACGTCAGCAGCGACCTCGGCGATCTTGTCGAAGATTTCGGAGCGGTCCATAGCGCTTCCTCTCATAGTGCATGAATACCAAAAGAATGGTACCGCCCGGGCGGTACCAAGACACGGTTCTGATTCTACCCCACGACGTGCACCGCGAAGCACATAACAGCGCTCTAACTCGCTCTTATAAAACGATACCGTCCATAGAGTTGGCGACATTCTCGACCAGCCCGGCGCGCACGGCTTCGGCCGCCGCGAGCGTACCGTTTTTGACAGCCTCGACCGAGGTGGCACCATGGCCGATCAGGACCACGCCGCGCAGGCCCAAAAGAATCGCGCCGCCCTTGGCGTCGCCCGAAAGTTTGGCTTTAATCTCGCGCATCTGCTTTTTGATGAGCAGCGCGGCAATCTTGGTGCCGAGCGAAGACATAAAGACACCCTTGAGCTCCTGCAGCAAAAACTTGGCAGCGCCCTCGGTGGCCTTGAGCGCAATATTGCCCGACATACCATCGGCAACGACGACATCGAAGTTGCCTGAGGTGAGGTCGGTGCCCTCGCAGTTACCAACAAAGCCGGGAACGGCGGCCTTCATAGCAGGGAAACAGGCCTTGGTAAAGTTAGAACCCTTCTCGTCCTCGGTGCCGTTGGCAAGCAGGCCCACGCGAGGATGCTCGATGCCCAGGACGACGCGGGCATAGGCGCTGCCCATCTGGGCAAAACGCACCATATCGTCAACCT
>URFE01000124.1:0-6008 GCA_900546965.1 uncultured Collinsella sp. | reverse complement strand
TCTACACCTATTAAGTCGTCGGCAGCGTCAGATGTGTATAAGAGACAGGTACGTGGTTACCATGGACGACGGCACCACCTACGAGGCCGAGTTCGTGGGCAACGACGCCTCGAGCGACCTGGCCGTCATCAAGCTCAAGGACGCCGACGCCTCCAAGCTTACGCCGATCGAAATTGGCGACTCCTCCAAGCTCAACGTTGGCGAGTGGGTTATGGCGATCGGCTCGCCGTTCGGCAACGAGCAGTCTGTCTCCACGGGTATCGTGTCGGCGCTCTATCGTTCCACGGCCATGAGCTCTACCAGCGGTAACACCATCTATGCCAACATGATTCAGACCGATGCCGCCATCAACCCGGGCAACTCCGGCGGCGCGCTCGTCAACGACAACGGTGAGCTGGTGGGCATCAACTCGCTCATCGAGAGCTACTCGGGCTCCAGCTCGGGTGTTGGCTTTGCCATTCCGGTCAATTACGCCAAGAACATTGCCGACCAGATCATCGACGGCAAGACGCCGGTGCATCCGTACATGGGAGCTACGCTTTCGAGCGTCAATGCGCTTAACGCCCGCACCAACAAGCTGAGCACCGATAGCGGCGCGTATGTGGCGAGCGTCGTTGAGGATGGTCCTGCCGCCAAGGCCGGCATTCAGGAGGGCGATGTCATTACCAAGCTGGGCGACGACGAGATTACGAGCGCCGATGGCCTGATCATCGCGCTGCGCAGCCACGAGGTGGGCGAGAAGGTCGAGATCACGCTCATGCGCGGCAAGGAAGAGAAGAAGGTCACCGTCGAGCTGGGCTCCGATGAGGAGCTGCAGAACCAGCAGCAGGACGACAGTTCGACCGACACCGGCAACGGCGGTATTACCGACGAGCAGCTGCGCCAGTACCTGGAGGAGCTGCTGGGCCAGCAGGGCCAGGGTCAGGGCTACGGCCAGGGTTACTAACGAGCCATTTCGCACATGCCGAAGCCAGAGGGGCTGTCCCATCAACGCGGGACAGCCCCTCTTTTCTTATTAATCCGTTGGGGACGGAGGAAAACGGATCACTTGTGGCTGGCAAGAGGCCTGGTTCGTAATGGTCTGGACAGTTAGTTCAGATACGTATAAATCTGGGGCAGCTTGGGATGCGTTTTGAGCAATTTTTGATTGGGATGGGGTTTGAATGGGTGTTTGGGAGGGCGAGCGGGACGTTTACATGGTCTCAGGGAGCCCAAATTAGTTGAAACAGGGGTGTTCGTGTCTAATCCAGCTCTAGGATTTATACGTATCTGAACTAACTGTCCACCCCAGTCTGGCGGCTGCCGATTCGGTGCGGTTTGAGACCGCTATTCGACCCCGTTGCGACCGGTGGTACTCTAGTAACCGTTTGAAATCGAGCGAAGGAGTGCCGCTATGGAGCAATCGAGCCTGTTTGGTGACGGTGTGGACATCGATACCGAAACGCCCGCGAGTGCGGATGTCGCTGCACCGGCCGATGCCCGTGCCCAGGCGGCAGCGCGTGCGGCCGAGCTGCGCCACGAGCTCGATTACCACGCCTATCGCTACTACATGCTCGACGCGCCCGAGATCACGGACGCCGCCTTCGACAAAATGCTCGTTGAACTGCAGGAAATCGAGGCCACCTACCCTGACCTGGTGACGCCCGACAGCTATACCCAGCGCGTGGGCGGCTACGTGAGCGAGCAGTTTACGCCGGTCACGCATATGGCGCGCATGTATTCCATGGACGATGCCATGGACCTGGACGAACTCGACGCGTGGCTCCAGCGCACTGAGGATGCCCTCGGTGCCGGCAGCGTCACCTATACCTGCGAGCTCAAGATTGACGGCCTGGGCGTCGCGCTTACCTACCAAAACGGCACCTTCGTACGCGCAGCCACACGTGGCGATGGCACCACGGGCGAGGACGTGTCGCTCAACGTCCGTACTATCAAGGATGTGCCCATGCACCTGTCCGAGCCGGCGCTCGCCCACATGGGCGCCGACCGCGAGCGTACCATCGAGGTCCGTGGCGAGGTCTACATGCCCAAGGGCAGCTTTGTTCGCCTGAACGACGAGGCCGATGCCGAGGGGCGCGACCCCTTTGCTAACCCGCGCAACGCCGCTGCCGGCAGCCTGCGCCAAAAGGACCCCAAGGTCACAGCGCGCCGCGACCTGGCCACCTTTATCTATGCCATCGCCGATACCGATCCGCTGCACGTTCACAGCCAGCGCGAATTTCTCGACTGGCTGCGCAGTGCCGGCTTTAGTGTCAACCCCAACGTGGCCCGTTGTGCCACGCCCGCCGAGGTCCACGAGTTCTGTGCCCAGGCGCTCGAGCACCGCGGCGGCCTGGACTACGACATCGACGGCGTGGTCGTAAAGGTGGACAGCTTTCAGCAGCAGCTCGACCTGGGCTTTACCGCCCGCGCGCCGCGCTGGGCCATTGCCTTTAAGTTTCCGCCCGAAGAGAAGCAGACCGTCCTGCGCGAAATTCGCATCCAGGTGGGCCGCACCGGTGTGCTCACGCCGGTCGCCGAGTTCGATCCGGTGACGGTTGCCGGCTCCACCATCGCGCGCGCCACGCTGCACAATATCGACGAGATCCGTCGCAAAAACGTGCGCGAGGGCGACACCATCATCGTGCACAAGGCAGGCGACGTAATCCCCGAGGTCGTGGGCCCGGTGCTCGATAAGCGCCCGGCCGATTCGGTCGACTGGCACATGCCCGAGGTCTGCCCCGTGTGCGGCAGCCCCGTTGTCCACGAGGATGGCGAGGTTGCCTACCGCTGTGTGTCCATCGACTGCCCCGCACAGCTCAAGGAGCGCTTGCTCCACTGGGTGAGCCGCGGCTGCATGGACGTCGACGGCCTGGGCGACGAGATCGTCGACAAGATGATCGCCGCCGGCCTGATCCACGATGTCGCAGACTTCTACCAGCTCACGGTCGACGACATCGCCGGACTGGACACGGGGCGCACCTATGCCAGCTCCAACAGCAAAAAGGGCGTCAAGAAGGGTGACCCCATTCCGGTAGGCCTCAAGACGGCCGAGAAAATCATCGCCGAGCTCAACAAGTCCAAGAGCCAGCCGCTCGGTCGCGTGCTGTTTGCCCTGGGCATCCGCCACGTGGGCAAGAGCGTGGGCGAGGTCATCGCCGAGCGATTCCTGTCGATTGACAAGCTCGTCTTGGCGAGTGAAGAGGACATCGCCGAGTGCGAGGGCATCGGTCCTAAGATTGCGGCGAGCGTCAAGCAGTTCCTGGCCGTGCCCGAGAACCTTGCCGTGCTGGAGCGCCTGCGCCAGGCGGGCCTGTCGCTCGAGGTCGATTTGAGCGCCGCGCACGCGCAAGCCGCAGCCGACGCTGGCGTGGCAGGCGAGCTCGCCGACGCACAGCCGCTTGCGGGTCTGACCTTCGTGCTCACCGGTACGCTCGTCAACCGCACGCGCGATGAGGCGGGCGCGGCGCTCAAGGTGCTCGGCGCCAAGGTTTCGGGCAGTGTGTCGAAGAAGACGAGCTATCTGGTCGCCGGCCCCAAGGCAGGCTCCAAGCTCACCAAGGCCGAGCAGCTGGGTGTGCCCGTGTTGGATGAGGCGGTACTTGAGCAGATTTTGGCGACGGGTAGGGTCCCGGAGGCATAATGATTTGTTGAGGAACTGCGCAGAGGCTCAGTTCCTCAACATCTCCTTATAGTGTTTGCCTGTTCAATTTCGATATCGTTTCCCTCGTATGATCCAGATGCGTCTACCGACTCAAAGCGTGAGTAGGAAACTCTTGTCCCAACTTTGATTTGGGAAAGCTTGTCTTTGATTCGGCCAGATGAGGGGAATGTAATCCGGGTTTGCTTTCCAGCGTCGGTGTAGCGGGGACTGTTGTCTGTTTGGATTACGAGTTCCGTTCCCTCAATAGAATGAACGCTGCCGGCTCCAAAGACAAGGTAATCATCTCCTCCGCTATAGCGGGCTCTATCTGTGCATGAAGAAACGGATGCAAACATAGCGAAAATCACCAATATCGTAACCAGGGCAAAGGCCGTGGTGCCATAGCATTTTGATGGTGCCATCCGGTCTACCAAAAGACTGTTCCGTTCAATTTGACCATATTAGGCGTTGCATAGTTAATCGCTCGGGGATAAGTGTTCCATCCGTCGAATACTTCGAGCCACTGCAGTTCGATGCCAGAGCTTCCATTATGCCCAGTAAAATAGCCAGTTACCGTGACCGTATGACCTGATAGCTCGACGGATCCTTCACTGTTCCGGCTGTTGATCCACATATGATACAAGCCGATATTCCCTTGATCGATAGTTGCTCTGTACTGAGCGAATTGAGGCTGATAACCGAAAAATTGAGTATTAAGTGCTCTACCCTTTTGAGCGGCAAGACTTTTAAACGGAACAATTCCATCTGGGATGATCGTGCTTCCGTACTCGACGCCCTGATCATTGGTCTTATACGTTGTTGTGCCAGTGACGTTCCATATTTCTTTATAATAATCGGGATTAAATTGATTAGCGTTTGAACTGGTGAGACCGTAATGCATTGATACAGCGTACAAGGCAGAAACGACGCATGCATACTTATTAGTGCGGGCTTCAACTAATGATTCCGAGACTCCTCGGAACGGTATTCCGTTTAAATCGTCTATTTGGAAATGCAACATCAAGTCATCTTCATTGATAATGACTGCATCCCATGAAGTTGGGTTATTGCTTTGAGGTGCTATACCCTTTTTGGTGACAATCGGGACAGACCGTATATTGTTATAGTTGGTTACACAGTCTCTAGTTCCTGGCACCAAAGTTCCATATTCAATATCGTTGTACGAAATTAGTACGGTTGGGTTTGTGGCCTGTTGGCCGGAATAAGTTGAAATGGCGTTTGATAGAGAAGCTGAAATCGGAAGAATGGTATCGCCGAGGGTTATCTCCTTCAGAAGCCCAGGATATGATGCGTCAAGTATTAAATAACCGTAAGGGCTTCCTTCCCTTGTGACACTGATTTCATAGCCACAGATAAGGCCGATTTGTTGGCATACGGGAACGATTTGCTCGATCTCTAAGTTCGCGGATCCGTCGACGATGGGCAACAGGGAAAGCGCGTAGTCTTGTGCTAGGTCTGAAGTAAAAGCGACGGATGAGTTTGAGTCGGCAGCGAATACTCTTGTTGGGCGTGACGCGGATAAGCCGATGATCGAGGCTAGGCCGAGAAGAAACGAGCGACGTGATTGAACTCTGGGCATAATGTCTCCTGCCTATGGGGGGCAATATGCTGTCATTTTATTTGCTACAAAATACAATCTAATTCGGATTAAGGTAAATGGATGGAATTGCTCGATAAATGGTAGTGATTAGCGGACCGGTATCGCGATCCTCGTCACATACGCTCCCGGGTCGTCGCTGATGATGTCGTCGATGAGGGCGATTTCGCGCGAGGGACCGGCGGGGGACAGGTCGCGCTCGTGCATGTAATCGAGTAAGCGCTCATAGCGCGGGGCCGCCTGACTGTGCGTGCCGCGGAAGCTGACCGTCAGACACCGCGCGGCGGGACGTACTTCGACATCGCCCAGGTAATCGTCCGTGTCATCCAGCAGCAGAAAGACCTCGTCGTAGCCATCAAAGTCCCCGACGGCAAGGCGTTCGGGCGCGATCCCGACGCCCAAGTTGCCCAGAAAAACAAACGTCTCGTGCTGGCCTTTCTGCAGCTGACGAATCTGCCACTCCAGCGCATAGGCGTCGGTAGGGTTGACGCGTTCGCGCAATACGGCGCAACGAAGCTCGGGCGCATCGATTGCGCAAATAGCATCGAGCTCGGTGTTCAACGCATCGTGCAGCAGCCCAAGTCGGTTATCGATCTTGCGCGACACGCGTTCGAGCTCGCGGCGCTTGCGCTCGATGAGCTCCTGTTGCTGGGCCAGTTGCCGCTGCATGAGGTCCACATCACGCGTGGTCACAAACTCACGGATTTGTGCCAACGGCAAGTCCTGTCTCTTATACACATCTGACGCTGCCGACGACTTAATAGGTGT
>URFE01000123.1:0-6030 GCA_900546965.1 uncultured Collinsella sp. | reverse complement strand
TCGGCGGCACCGGCATTGGTGTAGCCCATGCCCACCAGGCGCTGCGGCACCTCGTCAAAGGGAATCTCCTCGCCCACCGCAAAGGTCGTGGACTCCCAATAGCGGCTCTCGACCGGCGGCACGCAGCGCAGCAGCGCGCGAGCCGAGGCGACCATGATGCAGTTGTCCCCACGCACGATGCGCCCCAATGCCTCGCAGCGCTGCGCCACCACGGCGTCATCGGGCGCCTGCTCGCGCCACGGATAGTCCTTACGCTCGGGAAAGCGGCACACGTGCGCCAGGCCCACATAGGCGGCAAGGCTGCGCGCGGCGCGATCAGCCGCATCCTCGCCGCTCACAATGTAGACCGTCGGGCGCGGGCGGCGCGCAAACTGGGCGGCCGCCATAAGCGTGCGGCCCGACTGCGACACGGCCAGCGTCACGTCCTCGCCGGCATCGAGTCCGGCCTCGACGGTCTGCAGTGCCTCGGCAGTGTAGAGCTGCGCGGCTATACGGTGAATGAGCATGCTGTTCCTCCGGCATCGCAACGCCAAAAGCCCGCCGGGGCAAGCTCGGCGGGTCGTACGTCAAATACATTGCCTGTCATGGTAGCGCATGGAGAGGACTCCGGCTCGAGAGCAAACCCAGCCCCGCAAAAAACGCCAGACGAAGATGCGTTCCGCCCTATCCCGCTACGCGCACGCTGGGGCACAAATCTGCCAGCGGACACTCGTCACACTTGGGTTTGCGGGCGTCGCAGATCTCGCGACCGAAGGTGATCCACTGATGGTTGACCGACTCCCAATACTCGTGCGGCAAAATCTTGAGCAGATCCTGCTCGGTCTTGAGCGGCTCCTTGGCATGCGTCTTGGGACTCAGCATCAGGCGGTGCGCAATGCGGTTGACGTGCGTGTCCACCGCAATGCCCTCCACGATGCCATACCCCACGTTGAGCACGATGTTCGCCGTCTTGCGTCCCACGCCCGGCAGCTTCACGAGTTCCTTCATGTCGGCCGGCACCTCGCCGCCATAGTCGGCGACGATCATCTGCGCGGCCTCGACGGCATGTTTGGCTTTGCTCTTGTAGAAGCCGAGTGACTTGATGGTGTCTGCCACGTCAGCCACGCTCGCCCCGGCCATGGCCTCGGGCGTGGGCCACTGGGCAAACAGCCGCGGCGTCACCTTGTTGACCTGTGCATCGGTCGTTTGCGCCGAAAGCAGCACCGCGATCAGCAGGCGGAAGGGATTCTCGTGGTCCAAAAAGCACTCGACCGGGCCATAGCGACGGTTGAGGCGCTCACACACCTCAACGGCGCGCTCGCGTTTGGCGGCATTGGTCTCGCGTGGCATAACGACTCCTCGGCTCAACGGCACAATAAACTTATGGGCACAATTGTCCCACGTCCGAGACGCTTACGCCTCCAAGAATGCGCCGGTCTGACGGCTCCACAGGCTCGCGTACTCGCCACCCGCCTCGACAAGCTGCGCATGCGTGCCGTCCTCGACAATCTCGCCATCGGCCAGCACCACAATGCGGTCGAGCGCCGCCACGGTAGACAGGCGATGTGCCACCACAATGGAGGTGCGGCCGCGCATCAGGTTCTCGAGCGCCTCCTGCACCAGCGCCTCGGACTCGCTGTCGAGGGCAGAGGTCGCCTCGTCGAGCACTAGAATCGGCGCGTCGGTTAGGATGGCGCGAGCGATAGCCACGCGCTGACGCTGGCCGCCCGAGAGCTTGACGCCGCGCTCACCCACCATGGTGTCAAAGCCACGGGGCAAGCGGTCGATAAACTCGGTCGCATTAGCCAAGCGAGCCGCCTCGCGGATCTGCTCGTCGGTGGCGTCGGGGCGTCCGTAGGCGATATTCTCGCGAATGGAGCGATGGAACAGCAGCGCCTCCTGCGGCACGTAGGCAACCTGGCGGCGCAGGCTCTGCTGCGTACAGCGCGAGACATCCTGGCCGTCCACGAGCACGCGGCCGCCCTGAACATCGTCCAGGCGCAGCAGCAGCTTGGTGAGCGTCGTCTTACCCGAACCCGATTTGCCCACCAGGCCCACGCGCTGGCCCGCCGCCACATGAAGTGTCAGGTTATCGAACACGCTCTCGCCCGCCGCAGCGTCACGGTACGCAAAACTCAGGTGCTCAAAATCAATCGCGCCCTCGGTCACTTTGAGCTCAGGGGCGTCCGGGTCGTCTGCCACCAAACGTGGCTCGTCCAGCACGCGCGTCATCTCGGCCGCATCGCCCAAAGCGCGGTTAATGCGCTGCATCATGGAGCTTACGTAGTTCAGGCGCATGGTGAGGTTATAGGTGTAGGTAAAGATCATGACGAGCGCACCGGCCGAGATGCCAAACCACGCGTTGCCGCCCGCGACGAACACGCTCACCACGGCCATGGTGATGACGATAAGGCCCGAGGTCGTAAAGTTGCGCTGCATCATGGCGTGCATCGAGACCGTCTCGGCATCGCGCGCGGCACGATCGGCGGCGTCGAACAAATCGCGTTCAAAGTCCTCGCGCCCGCAGGTCTTGACGGCCAAGATGTTCGTGACCGCGTCGGAGAGCACGCCCGAGAGCTTGTTCTGCGCGGCGGACGTCGCGGCCGAAAGCGGCATGATGTGCTTGTACATAAGCCAGACAAACGCAATGTAGACGGCCATGATGCACACCAGGATCACGGTAAACGTCGGCACCACCGGGGCGAGTGCGGCCACGGTGCAGATGACCGAGGTGATGGTGGGGACGAGCGAATACACCGTCACGTCCACCAGCCCCGTATAGCCGCTCATAAAACGACTCGTCTGGCTCACGAGCGATCCGCCAAAGCGGCTGGTATGGAATGTCATGGATTGGTTGGAGAGCGTGTCGAAGCATAGACGCGCCAGGTGATAGTTGCCTGCAATCTCGAGCTTGTAGACGGTGTAGTCCTGTAGCTTGGAGAGAATCTGACCCACCAGGTTAACGAGTACGAGCGCCAGGATATAGGGGCCGAAGACCTCAAACACCTGGTCACCCGCCACGGGACCGGCTTGAACGCGGTCGACAATGAGGGCCATCACATAGGTATTGGCAAACGTCAGCAAAAAGATGTAGCCCGCCGACGAGAACACCGAGAGAAAGACAATCAGCGGCTGCGTGCGCGTGACACCCCAAAACCGCTGCAGCGTGCGGCGCACGGTGGAGCGTTTCAGCGGACTGGTGTTTCTCTGAGACATGGGCTTCCTTTCGCGTCTGATAGGGCGAAACGCCATTGTTGCACATTGGAGCACGCTTCAGACAAGTGCGATACGAAAAGCGGTGGGGCGCCCGCGTTTGCGCCGGTGCCCCACCGTCTTGTTGCAATTAGTCCTCGTCTTCTTGGTCCGCGAGAAGGCTCGCGGGCGTGAGTCCCAAGATCTCATCGGCTTGGTCGGCGTCTTCCAGCGCGTCGATGTCCTTGAGCTTGCGCTCCATGACGTTGGTGCGCGTGGTGATGATGCCCTCGACCGTTTTGCCCGCGGTCTCAATCTGCTGCTGGGCGCGGCGCAGCGCCTTTTGATAGCGCGGCAGCTCGGCCTTGACGGCGGAGAGCACGCGCAGCACGTCGTCGGTACGTTTTTGCAACTTAAACGTCTGATAGCTCATCTGCAAGCTGTTGAGGATGGCCGCCATGGTGCTGGGACCGGCAACGTTGACGTGATAGTCGCGGCCCAGGGTCTCGATAAGCCCGGGGCGGCTGACGACCTCGGCGTACAGTCCCTCAAACGGCACGAACATGATGCCAAAGTTGGTCGTTGCCGGCACACTCAGGTACTTTTCGCAGATGTCCTTGGCCTCGCGCTTGACCATGGTGTCGAGCGTCTTGCGCGCAGCCGCCACGGTCTCCGCATCGCCCGACTCCTGCGCGTCGAGCAAGTGCTCGTACGCGTCGCCCGGAAACTTGGAGTCAATCGGCAGCAGCACGGGGTCGCCCTCGTCCACCGGCAGCTTGACGGCAAACTCAACGCGCTCCGAGGCGCCGGGCTTGGTGGCGACGTTTTCCAGATACTGGTCGGGTGTAAGGATGTCCGCCAGAATTGCACCCAGCTGTACCTCGCCCAAAATGCCACGCGCCTTCACGTTGCCCAGCACGCGCTTAAGGTCGCCCACGCCGGTGGCGATGGACTGCATGTCGCCCAGGCCCTTGTACACGGCCTCGAGCTGGTCGCTCACCTGCTTAAACGATGCCGACAGGCGGTCGTTGAGCGTGCGGGAGAGTTTCTCGTCCACCGTCGCACGCATTTGATCGAGCTGCACGTTGTTGTCCTTGCGGATGGCGCCCAGCTGAGCATCGACCGTCTCGCGCACCTTGTCCAGGCGATGCTCGATGCCCTCGCGGTTGGCGCCGAGCTGTTGGGCCGTCTCGCGGCGCAGGTCATCCATCCGGTCACCAGCTTGCGAGAACTCGCGTGCGATGGTCAGGTAACGTTGCTGCTCCACGGCCGCATCGGTCGTCTGCTGCTGCGCGATGGCATTGGCCGTGCGGCGGGTTTCGGCCAGCGCGACGTTCAGGGCATCGAGCGCGTTGTTGGCCTGCTCGAGTGCTGTCAGCGTTTCCGCGCTACTGTCGCCACGCTCCCGCAACTCGGCACGCAGGCTCTTGAGCTGGAGGGCGCAAGCCACAGCAACCCCCACCGCCACCAAGGCGATCGCAACAAGCACGATGTCAATAGCAGACATAGTCTCCGCCCAACAAACCCAATCGATCATCAATAAAAACCGCGATCAATCTTACCCCGTCATACGCACCGGGCGCCCGGCCCCTTCTTGGGTGCCCCTCTCCTCCGCATATTCCATAATGCGGCGCGCCGTCTCCCTGCTCACCTTTGAGTCATCGCCGGCTAAGTATGCATACACGTTTCCCTTATTCAGATTCAAATCGCGGCAGAGACCGTAGCGCGTTACCCCCGATTCCTCTAGCGCTCCCAACGTTCTTTTTCGCATTAGAGCGTTGATCCTTCTGTCCGCCACTGGCTTTTCCTTCACCGCTCTATACGCACACCAAACGTTGGCATAACGATTAGGGAGCTCACTTTTGGCGCATAGAGACGCCATGCTACCCGCTTGACCGTACAAGGATAAAACGTCTCGGTAATCCCGTTCCATCCACGAGCCCTCGGATAAGCCCAGAACGTATTCGGCTTTTCCTTGCGCCAAAGCGAGCAAAAACAGAGGCTCCGCCACGCGCGGCGCATCCGTCGTCGCCTGCTCAACCAATTTTCTAAAACTCAGCGACTGCTGTCCGGATAGCTCTCGGCAATAGCCTTTTAAGAATCCCTCAAAGGTCAGATTCAACCGAGCACCTCCATTCATTTGGTATTATTATTCATCATCAATAATACTATTCAGTCGCACGACAGGACCCGCAGGATGCAAGAATTCTACTCGTGGCGATAATCCCTACTCCCTAGAAGTCCTAAAGTGACAAACGCTAACTCTCCCAGCCGGCGCAGATGGTTGTTGCGACATCGCCTAGGCGCTGGCCGAGAGCTGCCAAGTGCTCAAGCACCTCGCTGGGCGAGGCGCCGTTGAGAATGCATGTGAGGGCATATGAGGCTAAGAAGATTGCCGCGAGCCCCAACGGGATCAGCACGATCATCGCCAATGTGCGCAAGCGCTGGCCCACACGGCGACGACGCGCACGACGCTTGTCGAACGCAAGCTCCTGCGCATATGAATCTTGCTGTACGGAATAGGCCTCTGGTGCCGATTCGCCCGCAGGCGAAACCGCAGGCGTGGCATTTTGCGCAGGGGGCTGGGCTGCCGCCCCTCGCATTTGCATCTCCATGAGTCGTTGCTGCTGACGCAGCATGCGCTCAGCTTGTTGCTGCGGAGTCTCAAGAAACAGATCCATGCTGGCCTCCAAAAATCGGAGCATTCGACGCTTACGCTCAGCATCCCGCACCGCCATGACCGCGACAACGCAATCGCCGGCAATAGCCGCAAAGTTTCTTTTGCTCAAAAGCTGTCGAAAAGCTCAACAACTCCCCTACCAGCACTTTCTCTGAGCTTTTTTCGCCAGCAATCTTTTG
>URFE01000122.1:0-6136 GCA_900546965.1 uncultured Collinsella sp. | reverse complement strand
GATCCTGAGATGTCTCGTGGGCTCGGAGATGTGTATAAGAGACAGCTTCAGGCCATGGGCTACGATGTGCTTCTCCTGACACACAGACAGATATCGGACGAGGATAGATTCCGCGCGATCGTTAAGGCCATATGCAGGATGTTCGATGCTGAATATCGTGATAAAAGCTCGGATGAGCAAAGGGCTGAGATATTACTCCGGTCTGAACTATTCATTGACTGGACAAAATTGGGAGTAATCGACGGAAAGATGCCCGTTAGACACAAAATGGCTCGATCGTGGACGGCTGCGAATCTAAGTGAGTAGACTTTTGTCACTTTAGCGACTAGGTCGTTTTGCAACAAGGCATTTACCTGCGGCTTTATAAAGTGATATGGATGGTCTGCTCGGCAAGTTCCAAAAAGTCTACTCACTTAGTTTTTGACGAGAAGCCGATGCCGAAGACGGTCCTATTTCAGGGCGTTAACAAGTTCGTGAGGCACGAAAAAGGCCCGGACCAATACGGTCCGGGCCTCATCGAGCTAGAGGTTATGTCTCAAGCGGTTGGCTTAGCCAAAGTAGCGCTTAAGCAGGCCGGCAAAAGCTTTGCCGTGGCGGGCCTCGTCACGAGCCATCTCGTGCACGGTGTCGTGGATGGCATCGAGGCCAGCGGCCTTGGCGCGCTTGGCAAGATCGGTCTTGCCGGCGGTGGCGCCGTTCTCGGCCTCAACGCGCATCTCGAGGTTCTTCTTGGTAGAGTCGGTCACGACCTCGCCCAGGAGCTCAGCGAACTTGGCGGCGTGCTCGGCCTCCTCGTGGGCAGCCTTCTCCCAGTACAGGCCGATCTCGGGATAACCCTCGCGATGGGCGACGCGAGCCATGGCCAGGTACATACCGACCTCGGAGCACTCGCCCTCAAAGTTGGCGCGCAGGTCGGCAACGATGTCCTCGGAGACGCCCTCCATCTTGGCGACGCCCACGACGTGCTCGGCAGCCCACTCGAGCTGACCCTCCTCCTGCTTCAGGAAGCGAGAACCGGGAACGCCGCACTGGGGGCACTTGAAGTCCTCGGGCAGCTGGTCGCCGTCGAACTCTTCCACATAACCGCAAACGGGGCAAACAAACTTCATGATTCGATCCTTTCGATCGATGGCGATTGTGCGCTCGTCCGGTCCCGTAAGGGCCCTCTCCGGACGTGCGTCTTGACGAGTTCTATTATCCATAAATGCAACCAAATGTGAAGCCTATTAGGAATGATTTTTAATAAAACAATTTCGAGATATGAAGATGTTGATTGATTAACGATTGGGAGGCCGTCTGCGATCTTTGCTGAGTACAATCGGGCGAGCAAATGTTGACCTATCAACAAATGAAGGAGTTTCCTTTATGCATCTAGCCCGTCGTGCCTGGTGCCGAACATATCAGATGGTTTTTCGCATTGCATTACCGATCCTGCCCTATACCGAGCCGCGCATTTTAGAGCATGCCGAGGATGTGCCCGCGGTGCTTCAAAAGCGCTCGATCCAGAAGGTCCTTATCGTGACGGATCCCGGCATTGCCCGTCTGGGGCTCACGGCACCGCTTGAGACGGCGCTCGCATCCAGGGGGATTGGCGTTACGGTCTATGCCGAAACGCGTGCAAACCCCACGGTTTCAAACGTGGAAGAAGCGGCGTCCCTGTATCGAGAGAGCGCCTGCCAGGCCATTATCGGCTTTGGCGGTGGCTCGGCCATGGACTGTGCCAAGGGCGTGGGCGCACGCATTGCGCAGCCAAACAAGCCCATCAACAAGATGCGCGGCCTGCTGCGGATTCATCGTCGCCTGCCGCTGCTCATCGCCGTTCCCACTACCGCCGGTACGGGAAGCGAAGTCACGCTTGCGGCGGTAATTACCGATGACGAGACGCACTACAAATACCCCATTAACGACTTTGTGCTCATTCCGCGTTTTGCAGTCCACGACCCCGAGTTTACGTGCGGCTTGCCCGCTTCCATTACGGGGCAGACGGGCATGGACGCCCTGACGCATGCCGTTGAGGCCTTTATCGGGCGAAGCACCACGCCCTATACGCGTAAGATGGCGCGACAGGCGGTGCAGCTTATCCACGACAATTTGCTCGAGGCCTATGAGCATGGTGACGACATGCGCGCGCGTCGCAATATGCTTTCGGCGGCGTATAAGGCGGGCGTTGCGTTTACCCGCTCCTATGTTGGATACGTTCATGCCATCGCGCACAGTCTGGGCGGGCGTTACGGGATTCCGCACGGCTTGGCCAACGCCATCATCCTGCCGCACATGCTTCGCGCCTATGGCGAAGCTGCTGCTCCTAAACTCGCTGATCTCGCCCGCATGGCCGGCATCGTGCCGGTTAACGCGCAGGACAGCCTGGCGGCCGAGGCCTTTATCGATTGGATCGATTGCATGAACGAGATCCTGGGAATCCCCAAATATGTCTCGGGCATTCGCCGCTCCGACATTCCCGAGATGGCGGCGCATGCCGATGCCGAGGCCAATCCGCTGTACCCCGTTCCGCTTTTGATGGACCGCTTGGAGCTCGAGCGTATGTACGAGGTCGTCGCGGGTGGTATGTTTGAGGACGAGAACTAGGAGGGTGCCATGAACACCGAGGAAATTGCGCGCATCGTCGGCGATCAGCGCACTTACTTTAAAACGCACGCTACGTTTGATGTCGATGCCCGACGTTGCGCGCTCGTGAGTTTACGCGATGCGGTACGGGCGCACGAGGCCGATATCGCCCATGCGCTCAAGACCGATTTGGGGAAGTCGCATGACGAGGCCTATATGTGCGAGATTGGTACGTCGCTTTCCGAGATTCGACATCAGATCGCTCACGTGGCTCGGTGGAGTCGTCCGCGCCTGCGTCCGTGCGATCTCGCTAACGCCGTGAGTGTGTGCAAAACGCAAGCCGTACCCTATGGCGTCACGCTCATTATGGCTCCGTGGAACTACCCGTTTTTGCTAACACTTGAGCCGCTCGCCGGGGCCCTTGCCGCGGGCAATACCGTGGTCATCAAGCCGAGCGCCTATGCTCCGGCATCGAGCGCGGTGCTCAAGCAAATTTGCGAAGAGGCGTTCGAGCCGCGCCTGGTGACGGTTGTCGAGGGTGGGCGCGCCGAGAACGAGGCGCTGCTCGATGAGTGCTGGGACAAGATCTTCTTTACCGGTAGCGTTCCGGTCGGCAAGCTCGTCATGGAGCGCGCAAGTAAAAACCTTACGCCCGTGACGCTTGAGCTGGGCGGAAAGAGTCCCTGCATCGTGGATGCGACGGCAAACTTGAAGGTCGCGGCGCGCCGCATCGCCTTTGGTAAATGGCTCAACGTGGGCCAGACCTGTGTAGCGCCCGACTATCTGCTGGTCGATACGCGCGTGCACGACGAGTTGCTGGGCCTCATCAAGGAAGGGGTCCGTCGCATGTTTGGCGAGCATCCGCTCGATAACGAGGACTACGGGCATATCGTCAACGCCAAGCATTTTGCGCGCGTGCGCGGGCTGATCGATCCCGATAAAGTCGTGCTTGGAGGTGTCACGCGCGAGGCTTCGCTCAAGATCGAGCCGACGATTTTGGATGGCGTGGCCCCCGATGACGCCGTGATGCAGGAGGAGATCTTCGGCCCCATCTTGCCGGTACTGACGTTTGAGAACTTAGACGAGGCCGAAACGTTTATTACGGATCGTCCGACGCCGCTGGCCCTGTATATCTTTAGTCAGGATCGCGCAGTTCAGCAGCGCTTCGTGCGTTACGTGCCATTTGGCGGTGGCTGTGTCAACGACACGATCATGCACTTGGCTACGAGCCATATGGGCTTTGGCGGCATGGGCGCGAGCGGTATGGGGCAGTACCATGGACGCGAGAGCTTCGATACGTTTAGCCACAAGAAGAGCATCGTGAACAAGGCAACGTGGCTGGACGTGCCATTCCGCTACGCTCCTTACGCAAGCTGGAAGCACAAGTTCGTGCGCATGTTTGTGCATTAGAAAAGGGCGCAGGTAATACGAACAAGTGTTCCTATTACCTGCATTTTGCGTTAGACTACTGTTATGGAGCACGGATGGGCCAACTCCCTTTAGAAGGGATTTGGTATGAACGTAAGCGATGTTATTTCGTTATTGGCGTTGTTGATTGCGGCTATCGAACTCGGTCTGTTTATCGGCCGAATGAAATAGCCGCCCCCGCGTAAGCGAAGACGGCCACTTCTCACGATGAAAACGTGTATCGGAGTTGGCAAGACCCGCGGCAACGGATGCCATCCGTATTCCTATCTTATCTGCAAGCGTTCTGTCGCGCAAGCGTTGAGGCAAACGATTGAAGGACGCAGACAGGATGTATTTGTGTCCGCACGGGCCCGTAGACTTCTCGGTAAGGTTAAACGCTGGTTTATCCGGCCGTTAGGGGAGTTGCTATGTACGAGCCTTCACGTGTTCTTCTGTCGTTTCACATCGCAGGATTTCAATATGCCGACGGCGCTTTGGTCCTAGGCGATCTTAAAGCGGGCGATAAACTGACGCTGTGTGCCGAGCGCGATAATCCCCATGACCCCGAGGCAGTTGCGATCTACTATGGCAAGACCAAACTTGGCTACGTTCCGGGAAACGAGGTTGGCCCACTGTCCTTGATGATGTATTACGGCCACGAGGACGTATTTGAGGCCCGCGTGCAACAGGTTGCCCCCGAGCGCAGCCCGTGGCTTCAGGTGCGCGTTGGGCTCTATGTGGTGGATGCTCGCTAATCGGTATGGGAGACTGCCATGTTTGATGACGATGACCTGTTCGATCTGACAGACGATCCGTTTGAGTGGGATACGCTACTCGATGACGATGAGTTGGAGCAGGGCCGTAGGAAACGGCAGGACAAGAAAACTCAGGGTGACGCTTCGAAAAAGCAAGACAAGCGCCGCCGCGGACTGTTCGGCGGGCTCTTTGGCTAACCGCCGCATCGCTGTGTCTGTATACTTAGCACGAGTTGGATGCATTGCGAAATGAGGGCATAGACGATGATGTGGTTTACCGCCGACCTGCACCTGGGCGATACGAATATCTTGCACGACATGGATCGACCGTTTGATTCGGTCGAGGAGATGAACCGCAAGGTCATCGATGCCATCAATGAGTGCGTGGCTGCGGACGACCGCCTCTATATCCTGGGAGACTTTACGTATCGCTTGCCCATGGCGGAGGCGGTGCGCCTGCGCGAGCGTATCGAATGCAAGAATGCGATGCTCATCCGCGGTAACCATGACGGCGACTGGGAAGATTCCGACGCCCCGCAAATTTGGGAAGACGTGCGCGATTACCTGGAGATTGCTCCCGGCTATGCCAAGGGCCATCGTCTGGTTATGAGCCACTACCCCATGCTCAGCTGGAACGGCAAGGCACGTGGCGCCATTATGCTGCATGGGCATATCCACAGCAGGGGTGACCGCACCAACGCACGCAACCGCGATCGCGAGCGCCCCATTTACCGCTACGATGTGGGCCTCGACGCCAATGACTACAAGCCCGTAAGTCGTGATCAAATCCTGGGCTTCTTTGGACTGTAATGCTCGAACCACCACACAAACCACCACAAAGGTGCCTGTCCCCTTTGTGGTGGTTCTGGCGCCGCTGCCATTATGGCGGCGGCGCCTTTTTTGTCCGCGTGCCGCGGTAGAGTGTAGGCAATTGAAATGTGCGTCCAGCAAGGAGCTGCTATGAACGAGATTAAGTGCCCGCATTGCGGCGAAGTATTTAAGGTCGATGCGTCCGGCTATGCGGACATCGTCAAGCAAGTGCGCGATGCCGAGTTCTCGCGCGACCTGGATGAGCGTGTGAAGGCTGTCCAGCGCGAGGGCGAGCAGGCGCTGGAGCTTGAGCGCTCGCGTTCGACGGCTGCCTTGCAAAAGGCGGAGTCTCAGCGCAATGCTCAGCTTGTCGAGCAGAGGAACGCTGCAGCTCAGCAGCTGGCACAAGAAGTCGCCAAGCGCGATGCGGAGCTTGCCGAGCTGCGCGCTAAGCTCGAGGGCGCTGCCGTAGAGCGCGAGAGTGCAAGCCAGCGCGCGGCGGTAGAGGCGCGAGCCAATGCTCAAAAGGAAAATGCCGAACTCCAGCGTGAGATTGATAGCCCTGTCTCTTATACACATCTCCGAGCCCACGAGACATC
>URFE01000121.1:0-6146 GCA_900546965.1 uncultured Collinsella sp. | reverse complement strand
AACCCGCGACCCCAACCTTGGCAAGGTTGTGCTCTACCAACTGAGCCATGTCCGCCTGCGAGGATTTAATATACGGGATGATCCACCCAAATGCAAGAACTTTTTTTAAAAAGTTTTGCAGCGCCCTCGCAAACCTCGCGAGGGCATCAGCCACCACGGAAGGCGCAGGCAAACGCAAACTCGCCGCAAGAAGCCCCTACATCTCGCCGAGCATGATCCAGGCAGAGCTGTCCTGTGTGAGCCTGCCGTCTGCAAGCGGTGATGAGGTGAGCAGGACCCTGCCCGCCGGCAGCTCCACGGGTGCTGCACCGAAGTTCGTCACACACGCCCAGCCGTTATCGCGGCGATAGGCGATGACGCCGCCCTCAGCGCCCTCGGCACCATCCGCAAGACCGGTGCGCCCGTCAAGATCGAGCCACGCAAGATCGTTGGCGCACCCGCGCAGCTTGCGCCGCAGCCAGAGGGCGTCACGATAGAGCGCAAGCATCGATGTCGGGTCCACTTCTTCCCTATCGGCAGCATAATCGGAAAACCATGCAGGCTGCGGCAGATGGGGCGCCGCATCGGCGTCTGCCGGCGAAAACCCAAACGATCCGCCATGCGCGGGATCGTCCGCCGCCACCCACGGCAGGGGCACACGACAGCCGTCGCGCCCCTTCTCACGCTTCGGTCCGTGCGTATTGGTCGCAGTAGGGTCTTCGAGTGCAGCCCACGGGATATCAGCCACCTCAAAAAGGCCGAGCTCCTCGCCCTGATACACGTATGCCGAGCCCGGAAGCGCCAGCTCAAGCAAAAGGGCCGCCCGCGCGCGGCGCTCGCCGAGTTCACGGTCCTCGTCATAAGACGACCCGTCACGTAAGAGCCAGTCGAGCGCAATCTGGTGGTAGCGCGTCGCCTTGATTTGCGGCAGGGCATAGCGTGTCGCCACGCGCGGCACGTCGTGGTTGGAGAGTACCCAGGTCGAGGCGGAATCGGATTCGACGGCTGCCTTCAAGCCCTTCTCGATTGCAGTGTGCATGTCATCATAGGTCCAAGTGGCCTTGGCAAACTCAAAGTTGAATGTCTGGCCAAGCTCGCTGGGACGCGCGTAGAGATACTGGCGCTCGGGCAGCACCCACGCCTCGGCAACGGCACTGCGCGGCGGATTATAGCGGTCGAACACGCGGCGCCACTCGCGATAGATCTCGTGGACCTCATTGCGGTCCCACAGCGGATGGGTGCCGTCGTCAACCATGTCATCGCCCTCGGCGAGATGCCACCGGTCGAGGTCATCGCGGTCGAGATCCTTGGCGAGACCCTGCGCCACATCAATGCGAAAGCCGTCGACGCCTCGATCGCTCCAAAACGCCAGGACGTCGCAAAAGAGCGCGTGAACCTCAGGGCATGACCAGTCAAAGTCCGGCTGCTCGGGCGTAAACATGTGCAGATACCACTGACCGTCCGCAACACGCGTCCATGCGGGGCCGCCAAAGTTGGCATTCCAATTGGTGGGAGGCAGCTCGCCATGCTCGCCGCGACCATCGCGGAAGATATAACGGGCGCGTTCGGGCGATCCGGGGCCGGCGGCAAGAGCGGCTTTGAACCAGGGGTGCTGGTTGGATGAATGGTTGGGCACGATGTCGACGATGACCTTGATGCCGCGCGCGTGAGCCGCAGCGATCATATCATCGAAGTCGTCAAGCGAGCCGAGACGTGGATCGACATCGCAGTAGTCCGCCACATCATAGCCGCCATCGACAAGAGGCGAAGGGTAAAACGGGCTCAGCCAGATGGCCTCGATACCCAGCCGCTCAAGATAGTCCATCTGCTGGGTAATGCCCGCGATATCGCCCAGACCCGAACCAGTCGAATCCTTAAACGAGCGCGGGTAGATCTGATAGATCGCGGCATCGGACATCCATGAGCGCGAAGAAGACTTTTCTGTAGCCATGGGGCGTATCTCCCTTGCAACGAGGTTATGCGAGATGCCCACGATGATACGCCCAAAGCGGACATTCGCGGCAAACAACGCCACAGCCACGACCCAAAACGCTCGCCCCCTCTCGGGTTCGAGCCTAGGAGATAGGTACAAAAAAAGCCCGGCTACCGTAGTAGTCGGGCTGTTGCGTTTGGAGCGGACAACGGGGCTCGAACCCGCGACCCCAACCTTGGCAAGGTTGTGCTCTACCAACTGAGCCATGTCCGCTTGCGGGTTATTAATTTACGCGAGTTGTCCAAAAGACGCAAGTACTTTTTTCAAAAAACTTGTCTGCCGCATGTTCTTAGTAGCTAAACGCGCTAAAGCGATTGGCTAGGCACACGATTCCAGCGCTCCGCTAAACAGCTTCACCATCTGTACGCGCGTGCCGGCGCCGTCCGTACGACGAGCAACCTCCACGTTATCGACGAGCATACGCATAAGCTTGATGCCACGGCCGCGTTCCTCGGATGCGACCGGTTCGCTCGTTTCATCGATAGAATAGCCGGCACCTCGATCAAGCACCTCAACCACAACGCGATCGCCATAGGCCTGAACCGTCAGGACGCACCCGATACCGCCCGCATGGTCATAGGCATTACCCAGCGCCTCCCCCGACGCCAATGCGACATCGTAGCGCTCGTCACGGCGCAACGGGAGCGATTCAAGGAGTTCGGCGATGCGATGTCGGTAGTATGGAAGATTCTCGATACCCTGACGGACCTCGACGCTCTTACTCCAGCGAGGCAGCTCCCCCACCGGAATGGCGGGAATAGACTCCCGTGCCGGCCCCGCGACATGAAGGATATCGACAAGACGAGCAATCTCCAAAAAGCGAACAACTTCACCTGATGCATTGACGAGCGAAAGCAGGCCTTCTCGCCTCATGAGCTCACGAGCGCGCGTAAGCAGGAATGCCAAGCCCGTCGAATCGATAAAGCTAACAGCCTGACAGTTGATGACGACACGACGCACGCCGCGGCCAATCAAAGCATCCAACCGCCGACGCAGCGCAGGCACCGTGGCGATGTCGATATCGCCTGGTGGCGTCAAAACCGCTATGTCATTCCACTCATTCATACGACCATGGTTCCCCAAAAGAGCTTGTTCGATGCGTGCGTTTCCGCAACCGTGCGGATTCGACGCGCCCAGCGTCGCTGTTTAGGACCGGCCCCGCAAAAACTCAAGGGACACCAATGCAATGTCATCGTCCAGCGCCGATTCGGTAAATCGGTCGAGCTCGCCCAAGACCTTGCCGCAGATTCCCGATACGCCCTCACCCGAGACAGAGAGCAGAAGGTCACGAAGGCGCTGCTCGCCAAAGAACGCTCCGGTGCGGTCGCGGGCCTCAATCGTTCCATCCGTATACATGAAGAGCATGTCGCCAGGAGCGAACGTAAACACGCCCGTCTCGTAAACCATGCCTTCGAATGCGCCGATTACGCCCGATTGGCATCCAAGCAGTTCGACCTCTCCCCCACGGGCCACGCCGCCGCCCAGCGGCATCGACTCTGGCCTGATGACCATGGTCGGAGGATGGCCCGCCGAACAATACGTTGCGCGTCCGGCTTTAAGGTCAATCTTGGCGATAAAGGCCGTCACGAACGTCTCGACCCTCGAAAAGCCCATGAGCATGCTGTTAAGGGAGCGTGCCATGCGGGCCGGGCCAGCACCCTCCCAGGCATATGCCGTCAGGGCCGTCTTGACGAGCGCGGACATCGATGCGGCCTCAATGCCTTTGCCAGACACATCACCCAAAATCATGACGGCGCAGTCGTCGGGAAGTCGGATGAGCGTATAGAAATCACCGCCGACCAACGCCGAGTTCGTGGCCGACAGGTACACCGAATCGGTTGCGATACCCGGAACATCCCCCAGGGAATTTCTCATGCCGATCTGGAGGGTCTGAGCGATATGGCGCTCCTCGCGCTTTTGAGATTCGCCTTCGTAGATCAGTTCAAAGTCATGCGCCAAGTGCACCAAGTAGTCATATTCAAGATCATCAATCGGCTCTTGGCTACCATCACGAAGCAGCAGCGCGCGCGTCGTCGGACTCTTCGCAACAGAAGCAGGAACAATCGCGTCGTTACTGTGCTTGCCATCACCCTCAGAGCGCGGGCGCCCCGCCTCGATGCCGGAGTCGACGTAGAGACCTTGACAAGGCAGACCATGCGCCCTAAGCCAGCCTCCCATAGGCATCGATTCGTCAACGCGAGTTATACGAACGTGTTTAAGGTCCTCGGCACTCGTACCGCCCAAAACAGATGCCTCAAAGCCATCAGGGCCAGCCCCCAGACGTGCCGCTGGCGCCGTCGTGGAAAAGAAAAGCTTCTCAGGGTCGTCCGGCAAGGCAACGCGACTGCCGCCTTCAAAATCTATGACGTAGGAATCCAGACTGGCGTCATACTCAACAGGGCAAAAATGGCAGTTAAGCATATTGCAGATCTCGGACGATACCGCCTGGGTAGCCGCGGCAGAATCGTCTAGAAAGGTAAACAACTCATCACGCAAGACATTGAGCGAGCGGCCAAGCTCGGCCGTGCGACGGGAGCGAAGGCTCGATGCCATGCCGACCAGCTGGATAGACAGGTAATCGCAAATGACCTCGAGCACATTAACGTCATAGGCGAGCGGTGCCTGAGGGCGTTTCCAACCAACTTCCAGCACGCCAAGGATCTGCGTACCGTAAAAAACGGGAAGACAGATCTCGCTGCGGTACGGAGGCATATCCTGCATGCGCAACAGGTGCTTAGAACGATTGTCCAAGTCCATGAACATACCGGAGGCGGCCTTATCACCCTCAAGGTCCTGTTGAATCGATAAGCGACAGGCACGCGACTCACGAAGAACATACGTCGGAATGCCAGCGCCATACGGCAAAAACTCAGGCAGGTAGCTGTCGTACAGCTCCTTGGAAACACCGCGAAGTTTAAAACCGCCGCTCTCAGAAAAATAGATAGCGGCACCCGAAGCATCGAGCGTTCCTACAAGCTGGTTCAAAACGGTATCAAGTAGGCTGGGCAGCTCATCGGAGCCCACGGTACTCATAATGACCGAGAGCGTGCCAGAGAGGCGCTTGTTCGCCACTCTAAGCTCCGAAAGCGCACGCTTGAGCTGACGGTCGTGCGAATACTGTTCTTCGATGCTATGGAGCGCCACCAGGACACGTGGCGCGCGGCGCCCAAAGATGCGTGGAGGCGTTACGGAGCCCGCACGAACCAAGACGGGGATAAAGGAGCCGTCACTCAGCTTGAGCATCAGTTCGTTCTCGGAGCCATCAGTTTCAAATGGCAGACGATGTTCCGTCGCACGTTCAAAAGCGGACGAGTACAGGACGTCTTTAACATCTCCACCGATGACGTCGGCGCGTTCCTCGCACATCAAACCAAGTAAGCGATTATTCACATGCAGAATGGTTCCGTCGAGCTCGCAGATGATGACAGCATCGCTCGTGATCTCGACTAGTTGGGCAACGTCTGCCCACTCGTTGCGTTCAAGCGTTTCCATCGTGGACCCCACCGTCTATCGGTAACAAAAAAGCCTCCGAAGAGGCTTCTCAAATGCGATGGTGTCGGAGGCGGGACTTGAACCCGCATGACCAAAAAGCGGTCACTAGCACCTCAAGCTAGCGCGTCTGCCAATTCCGCCACTCCGACATGCTATGTTGTTGATTCGCGGTCCGTTTTGTTGGACCCGCGCGTTCAACGAGGAAGATAATAACCTATGATTCGAGAACTGTGCAAGCACTTTTTTCAAAAAAGTTTACGAATTTGTAGATGTGCAGGTAGACGGACCTGTTCGGGGCGGAATGAGGTTGCTTTCCAACGCGTCCTCGGGCATGCGGCATTATTTTGCTCCGCGCTTCGCGCTACAAAATAATGCCGCCCCCTGCGGAATGCGTTGGAAAGCAACCTCATTCCGGCCCTAGGGGTATGTACTCCGTGCACAGTTCTCAAACATGTTCTGGGGGCTGATGCAAATTTGGTGGCTCGGCTTTGCCGAGCCCTTATATGGGGAGGCCGGAGCTAAAGCTCCGGCCTCACTAACTTTCCTATTAGATTAAGTGAGCGATCAGGGAATCGCACTCCCCCTGCCGAGTTAACGTAGGGCCCGCCCTGGTGTTACTTTTCAGAACACTCCGCACTGATATCTTCTGTATTGAAGACGTCGATGATGCACCCGTATACCA
>URFE01000120.1:0-6149 GCA_900546965.1 uncultured Collinsella sp. | reverse complement strand
GGGCACTACCGGCGCCCGGCGCCGGCTATTCGTTTGTTAAATAAGGAGCAGTATGCCCCAGCAGCGTAAGTTCTTCCCCGGCTGGCTCGTGGTGGCCTCCGGCTTCGTGATCATGGCCACGTGCTACACGATTTTCGTCAACTGCATGAGCCTATTCCAGCCGCTGATCGTCAGCGACCTGGGCATTTCCCTTGCGCAGTACAACATCTCCAATGCCATCTCCACCGTAGTGAGCGTCGTGGGTTCGCTCGTTATCGGCCATGTTGCCGATAAGGTGAGTGGCCGCGTATTGGGCTCGCTCACCGTTATCGCTACCTCGGCGGTGCTTGCTGGCATGAGCTTTGTCGGTGAGCTGTGGCAGGTCTACGTGCTCTTTGCCGTTTCGGGCTGCTTCGCTGTGGCCTCGACCCGCCTGCTCATCAGCCTTGTGACCGCCAACTGGTTTACGGCCAAGCGCGGCCTTGCCATTTCCATCGCACTTTCGGGTTCGGGCTTTGGCGGCGCCATTCTCTCGCCGATCGTGAGCTCTCTTATCGTGAGTGTGGGCTGGCGCTCTGCGTTCCTGGTACTCGCTGCCGTCTGCATGGTGGCGGCACTGCCCATCACGGCTTACTCCTTCCGCACCAAGCCTTCCGAGATCGGCCTTAAGCCGCTCGGCGAGAACCCGGGCGATCCGTCCGTCTCGACGGCTGGCGACAAGGACGAGCACACGGCGCCCGAGGTTAGCGTCGGCTGGTCTCGTATCAAGAAGAGCCCGGCGTTTTGGCTGCTCGTCGTCGCCTTCCTCTTTATGGGTCTCGTTAACGGCGCCATCTTGCCCAACCAGGTCACCAACATGACGAGTGTTACCGTCAACGGCGCCAAGATCGTCACGGGCGGCCACGATCCCATGTGGGCAGGTACCGTGCTTTCGGCCTACATGGTCACCGTCGTTATCGCCAAGATTTCGCTCGGTGCGATCTATGACCGCTTTGGCCTGCGCTTTGGCAATATCCTTGGCTCCGTTGCGTGCATTATCGCCTGCGTGGCGCTGTGCTTCCCGACGACGGACCTCGGTCCTATTGTCGCCGCTGTGAGCTTTGGTATCGGAACGTGCATGGGCACCATCACGCCTACCATCGCCGCGTCCAAGCAGTTTGGTATGGCCGACCTCGGCAAGGTCACGGGCACCATCACCTCGCTCGAGATGGTCGGCGGCACCGTGGGCGCCATTGTCTCGGGCGTGCTGTTCGATGCCACGGGCTCCTTTGCGAGCACCTGGATTGTGTGCCTGGCGTGCTCCGTGGTCATGCTCGTATTCCTGCTGGCATCCGAGCCCATCGCCGCCAAGCTGCGCGCGAGCGTGGCGGGGGAGTAGACGCCCGTCGCTCTTTTCTGTTCGCCCCGTTCTGTCCGTGGCCGCCTTGGAAGCCGAATGGATGCTCGTACCATCATTCGGTTTCCAAGGCGGCCACGGGCCTACGAAATGATCCCTTTTCCTCCGTCCCCTTTGGACCACGTGATCCCTTGAGGACGGAGGAATAGGGATCACAAACAGCGGCGGCGCGTCTGGCCGAACGAGCCCCCATACCCTCGTTCGGTCAGACGCGCCGCCGCGTTTTGTTTTTGTGCCGTATAATGACCACTACCTATGACGCGATACAAAAGAAAGGTGTTTGCCCATGCAGGCACAGAAGGCGGAGGGAACCCGCGACCTTATCGGCGCCGAGATGCGCGCCTGGCAAAAGATGCAGCAGATTGCGGCCGGCGTGTTCGAGCCGTTTGGTTTTAAACCTATCGAGACGCCCGCGATCGAGCAGGTGGACGTGTTTGTCCACGGTATCGGCCAGTCGACCGACGTCGTGCGCAAGGAAATGTTCCGCGTGTTTAGCGGCGCCAACCTGGAGCGCGTCTTTACCGAGGGCACCGACACCAAACTCAAGCCCAAGCAGCGCCTGGCGCTTCGCCCCGAGGGCACGGCCGGCGTGGTGCGCGCCGTCGTCGAGAACAATCTGGTGCCCCAGGGCTCCACGCCGTTTAAGGCGTACTACGCCGAGGCCATGTTCCGCGGCGAGCGTCCCCAGAAGGGCCGCCTGCGCCAGTTCCACCAGGTGGGTATCGAGTGGCTCGGAGCTCCCGATCCGGCGGCAGACGCCGAGTGCATCATCATGCTCATGGAGTTCTACAAGCGCCTGGGCTTTGACCTTTCCAAGCTTCGTCTGCTCATCAACTCGATGGGTGACGCCCAGTGCCGTCCGGCTTACCGCGAGCAGGTTAAGCAGTTCATCCTCGACCACGCAGACGAGATGTGCGACGAGTGCCGCGAGCGCGCCGAGCTCAACCCGCTGCGTGCCTTCGACTGCAAGAACGACCACTGCCGCGAGATCATGGCCGAGGCTCCGCTGATGGGTGACAACCTGTGCGACGAGTGCCGCGAGCACTACGAGCAGGTCAAGCGCTATCTGGATGCCGCCGGTATCGAGTATGTCGAGGATCCCACCCTGGTGCGTGGTCTGGACTACTACACCCGTACCGTCTTTGAGGTCGAGGCTCCCGGTGCCGGCGTCGGCTCCATCGGTGGCGGCGGCCGCTATGACGGCCTGGTCGAGCTCGAGGGTGGCAAGCCCACGGCCGGCGTCGGCTTCGCTGTCGGTTTTGAGCGCGCCCTGCTGGCCCTGCAGGCCTTTGGCAGCGACCTGGGTGCCGATGAGGCCCCGTGCGTCTATGTCGCCAACGCCGGCAAGGAGCTGCGCCAGAACGTCTTTGCCATTACGCAGCAGCTTCGCGCCGTAGGTATCGTGACCGAGGCTGACTATCAGGGCCGTTCGCTCAAGGCCCAGTTTAAGCAGGCCGATAAGGTGGGCGCCAAGCTCATCTTGGTCCTGGGCGGCGACGAGCTTGCCGCCGGCAAGGTCAAGGTGCGCGACATGGAGAGCCATGAAGAGGTCCTTGCCGATCTGGCCAACGTCGTCGAGGCGGTTCGCGAGCGCCTGTAGCGCATCTTTTTGAGCTGCGGACCCGCTAACACGTCCCGCTCGCGGCGAGCGATTGTTACGGGGGTGTTTCGCATTTATGCGGAATGCCCCCGTTTGTGTATGCCGTCCACCGAGAAATACGACCATTTAGGGCAAAAACCCTTGCAATGCAGAAAATACTTTTGTGTGGTAAAGCGCAATCAGTGTCGAAAGTATTTCTCAAGCGCCTATAATGAATACCGCATGTTACGTGCATAGAAGGAGGAATGGGAGGAAACGTGGCTGAGAACCTAAGCAACCAGTCTGTACCCGAAGCCGCGGCGCGCGTCGCTGCCGTGGTCAACCGCCTCGTTAACCGAATCGGCTCGAATGCCGAATCCAAGGAGCGTCTCGCCGAGATCGAGATCCCCGAGGAGCTGCGCGACAATCTGGCGCTGTTCTTGCGCCTGGAGCGCCGTGTGCTTAGCGAGTATGATCCCGAGATCGCGGACCTGTTCGACAAGATTTTGACAGCCGAGATTGTGGCCAACGCCGGAAACCCCGGCACCCGCGCTGCCGACGAGTCCGTCGACGAGCAGGGCGTGCCCACCGCCGACGAGCCCACTGCCGTGGCATTTCGTGAGGTCGTCGATCTGATCGACAGCCTGCCGCTCGATAAGCAGCAGGTCATTGTCCGCGCCTTTACGAGCTTTTTCCATCTGGCAAACCTGTCGGAGGAGAACTACCGTGTGGCGCAGCTGCGCGAGCGCGAGGCCGGTGCGTCGACCGATACCGAGGTCGATCCCGCCAACGAGCTCACCGTTGCCTATCACCAGCTGGTGAATGAGCTGGGCGTCGAGGGCGCCAACGAGCTGCTCGACAAGCTCGAGTTCCACCCTGTCTTTACCGCACATCCCACCGAGGCCCGTCGCAAGGCCGTCGAGGGTAAGATTCGCCGTATCTCCAACCTGCTGGAGGAGCGTCCGCGTCTGGGCGGCTCCGACCTGGTGGAGAACGAGCGCCATATGCTGCAGGAAATCGACGCCCTGGTGCGTACGAGCCCCATCGCGTTCAAGAAGCCCACGCCGGTCGAGGAAGCCGATACCATCATCGACATCTTCGATAACACGCTGTTCGACGTTATCCCCGTCATCTATCGTCGTTTTGACGACTGGGTGCTGGGCGACAAGGCCGGTACCGTGCCGCCGCTGTGCCCGGCGTTCTTCCATCCCGGCAGCTGGATCGGTTCCGACCGTGACGGCAACCCCAACGTCACCGCCAAGGTGAGCCGTGAGGTCGCCGCCAAGTACTTCACCCACATGGTGCTCAAGCTCGAGGACAAGTGCCGCCGCATCGGCCGCAACCTCACGCTCGAAGCCACCTACAGCAAGCCGTCTGCCGAGCTCATCAACCTGTGGAACCATCAGGTCGAGATGAGCCCTCGTTACACGGCCCGCGCCGAGCTGATCTCCGAGCACGAGCCGCATCGCGCCGTCATGCTCGTCATGGCCGACCGCCTGAACGCCACCGTGCGCCGCATCACCGACACCATGTACCACAGCGCCGATGAGTTCCTGGAGGACCTGCGCGTCGTCCAGCGCTCGCTGGCTGCCTGCGGTGCCGTCCGTGCTGCCTACGGCCCGGTCCAGACCATCATCTGGCAGGTCGAGTCCTTCGGCTTCCACATGGTCGAGATGGAGTTCCGTCAGCACTCCGTGGTGCACGCCCGCGCCCTCAAGGATATCCACGAGAACGGTATCCATGGCGACCTGCAGCCCATGACGCGCGAGGTCATCGACACCTTCCGTGCCATCGGTTCCATCCAAAAGCGCTACGGCAAGAAGATGGCGCACCGCTACATCATCTCGTTTACCAAGAGTGCCCAGCATGTGGCCGACGTCTTTGAGCTGGCCCACCTGTCCTTCGCACACGAGGAGGATGTCCCCGAGCTCGACGTGATCCCGCTGTTCGAGCAGCTCGAGGACCTCGAGGGCTGCGTCGACGTGCTCGACCAGATGCTTACGCTGCCCGTGGTGCAAAAGCGCCTTGCCCAGACCAACCGCCGCATGGAGGTCATGCTGGGCTATTCCGACTCCTCCAAAGATGCCGGTCCTACCACGGCCATGCTCGCGCTGCACTCCGCGCAGGAGCGCATCGCCAAGTGGGCCGAGAAGAACGATATCGACCTGGTGCTCATGCACGGTCGCGGCGGTGCCGTGGGCCGTGGCGGCGGCCCGGCCAACAAGGCCGTGCTGGCGCAGCCCAAGGGTTCGGTCAACTGCTTCTTTAAGCTCACCGAGCAGGGCGAGGTCATCTTTGCCCGTTACGGCAACCGCACGCTGGCTCAGCGTCATGTTGAGTCCGTCGCCGCCGCAACGCTTTTGCAGTCGGCCCCGAGTGTCGAGAAGACCAACACCGAGACCACTCAGAAGTTCTGGGATATGGCCGAGAAGCTCAACACCGCAAGCCACGAGCGTTATCTGGACCTGCTGAACACCGAGGACTTTACACCGTGGTTCTCGACCGTGACGCCGCTGACCGAGGTCGGTCTGCTGCCGATCGGCTCGCGTCCCGCCAAGCGCGGCCTGGGCGCCAAGTCGCTCGACGACCTGCGTACCATTCCGTGGATCTTCAGCTGGAGCCAGGCGCGCATTAACCTGGCCGCTTGGTACGGCCTGGGCACCGCCTGCGAGCAGTTGGGCGATCTTGACCAGCTCAAGGCTGCCTACCAGGAGTGGCCGTTCTTCCGCACCTTTATCGACAACATCGAGATGTCGATTGCCAAGACCGACCAGCGCATCGCCAAGATGTATCTGCACCTGGGCGATCGCCAGGATCTGTCCGAGAAGGTCTTCACCGAGATGCAGCTCACGCGTAAGTGGGTCCTTGCCATCGTCGGTGATGAGTGGCCGCTGCAGCGTCGTCGCGTGCTCGGCTGCGCCGTTCGCGTGCGTAACCCCTACGTCGACGCTCTGTCCATCGCCCAGGTCCGCGCCCTTCGCGAGGTGCGCATGAATCAGGACGAGATGGCCGAGGAGAAGAAGGCCGAGTACATGAGCCTGATTCTTTCGACTGTGACCGGCGTCTCGGCAGGACTGCAGAACACGGGGTAATCGATAGCCCTGTAGTCGTCCGGGCCCGCCATTAGTTTACTTTTAGGCACGTCCTCGGACATGCAAGAAGCCCTCGCTGCGCACTTCGTGCGGCGAGGGCTTC
>URFE01000119.1:0-6164 GCA_900546965.1 uncultured Collinsella sp. | reverse complement strand
CTTTGGTAAATCCCCGCCCCTAAGCATTAAACCCGAAGTCCACCGAGTGGGCGAATTCCGGCGGATGTGCGCCTGAAATCGGTAACAAAAAAAGCCGCCCGAAGGCGGCTATCTTGTGCAATGGAGCCAGCGACCGGGCTCGAACCGGTGACCCCCGCTTTACGAGAGCGGTGCTCTACCAACTGAGCTACGCTGGCGGCCATGTGATGACGCAACTGAGGCGTCAACGGCTGTCTATGATACGGGACATCGCAAATCCGCGCAAGTGTTCTGACGGCTTTTCTCACTTTAAATGCACTAATATTAGAGGTGTGATGTCTGCGGCGTCCATCTGGCGCTTGACCTGCTGTTGAGTTGGTGGCCGACGTCCCGTTCGTATGGGTCTCAGACAGAATGGGGCTGCCATGGCTCAACCCAAGATCCTTCTTACACGTATCGATGACCGTTTCATTTATGGTCAAGACGTTGAGCTGTGGAATGAGGCGACTGGTTCCAACCTTGTCCTGATCGTCAACGACGAGATTGCGGCGGATTTGCGCCAATGGGCCCCTATGAGGGTGGCGGCGCCAGAAGGCGTTTGGACACGGTTTTTCTCGGTGCAAAGGACCGTCGACATCATTCATACCGCAACGCCGCGCCAATGGATCCTTATCATGGTGGCCTCACCCGCCGATGCACTCGCGCTGGTTAAGGGTGGCGTGCCGATCACCAAGATCAGCATTGGCCATATGCAGGCAGGGGAGGGCAAGCACCCCATAACGCCCGCAGTCGCCGTAGACGGCGAAGATGTCGCCACCTTCAAAGAGATGCAAAAGCTCGGCATAGAACTAGAAATCCGCTATCTCCCCAGCTCCAATCCCGACCCCATCCAACTAGTCATTTAAGAACGTCCCCAATGACTAGGTAGCAAAGCGCCCGTCGGCGGTGGTGCCGGCGGGCGCTGCTGTGCGATATGTCGCGCTGTGGGCTTAGTGCCTCATAAAGTGATATTCAATCACATTGCTGTAGGGGTGACCCGGGCCCACAATGCCCTGCGGGAACAGCGGCTGGTGCGGCGTGTCGGGGTACATCTCTGCCTCGAGGGCAAAGCCGGCGCCCCAGCTATAGTTGGCATCGTCTTTGGCGTGTTCGTCGCCCAGCCAGTTGCCGGTGTAGAGCTGCACGCCCGGGGCAGTGGTGTAATAGTCCAGCTCACGGCCGGTCCACATCTCCTCGACGTGCATCGCGCGGCGCAGATTACGGCCGTACTGATAGCCATCGATGCACAGGCAGTGGTCGTAGCCACGGGCCTGCTTAATCTGCGGGTCGTCGGCTTCCATGCCGGGCGCGACGGGGCGCAGCTCACGGAAGTCAAACGGCGTGCCCTCGACCGGAGCGATCTCGCCGGTGGGGATGTTCTGCTCGTTAATGGGCAGGTAGTGAGCAGCGTTAGCAACAAAGAAGTGCTCACAGTCCATGCCGGCGTTATGACCGGCAAGGTTAAAGTACGTGTGGTTGGTCATGGACACGTACGTGGCGCGGTCGCTCTCACAGCCATATTCGATACGGAAGCAGCCGGTGCGCGTCACGGTAAACACGGCCGTAAAGGTGCGGTTGCCGGGAAGGCCCAGCTCACCGTCCTCAAGCGAGGTGGTCATGCGCACGGCATTGTGGACCTCGTCGAGCTCAACGTCCCATACGCGCTTGTGCAGACCATGCTCAAGATCGCTGTGCAGGTTGTTGGTGCCCTCGTTGGCGGGCATATGCCAGTCCGTGCCGGCGATGGTGATCGTGGCACCTGCAGTGCGGTTGGCCACAGGTCCGATGGTCGCGCCAAAGCAGGCGGGGTTGTCAAAGTAATCCTCGAGCTTATCGAAGCCCAGCACCACATCGCGCGCGTTGCCGGGGATGTCGGGCACGTCGATGCCCAACACGGTGGCGCCATAGTCCATAATGCGAACGCAGATCTCGGGCCCGTTGAGGGTGTAACAATGAACGGGGGTACCGCACGGCGCGGTGCCGAAAAGCTCGGAAGTGATCATTTGGTTCCTAACATCGAGGTATTTCGGACAAACTGTAGCGCGAACAGGCGAGATTATCACTACACCCCACTAAAGCAGGGGGTATTTTTCTCAAAAAAGTGATGATTGGAGCTGTGCGGGCGTTCATTTCTGACGCGCGCGAGTCTGATACAATTTGTTCGTTATTGTTTGAATTGACGTGAGCGTGGAACAGCGAGGACTCATCGTGATTAAAGCGGAGCGACAGGATAAGGTTCGGCAGCTGCTCGAGGAACAGGGAACGGTCTCGGTCAAGGAGATTTCGGATGCGTTAGGTGTCTCGGATATGACGATCCGCCGTGACCTTGAGGAGCTTGCGAGCCTGGGCGAGATCGAGCGCGTGCACGGCGGAGCCCGCAGTGCGCAGGGCCGTCCACACGCTATGCTGCGCCATGAGTATTCGCACAGCGAAAAGCGCACGAAGCATGCCGAGGAAAAGTTGCAGATTGCGCGCCGTTCTGTGGAGCTTATCGAGGAAGGCTCGACCATCTTTTTGGGCACGGGCACCACGGTTGAGCAGATGGCCTCGATGCTGCCGGCGTTTCGCCTGCGCATTGTGACCAATTCGCTTTCGGTGTTTAACCTGCTCGAGGCGCGCGAAGACTGCGACCTGTGCCTGGTGGGCGGCATGTACCGTCGCCGCACCGCCGCTTTTGTGGGACCAACGGCCGAGGATACCCTGCGTGCGCTGGGCATCGACGCGGCGTTTATCGGTGCCAACGGCATTCTGGACGGCGACGTGTCTACATCCAATATGGAAGAGGGCCGCATCCAGCAGCTCGCCTTTAGCAAGGCCGACTCGCGCTATCTGATCGCCGACTCCAGCAAGATCGGCAAGCGCGACTTCTACACCTTCTGCCGCCTGGACAATTTGGACGCCGTGGTGTGCGAGCCGGGCATCGCCGCCGAGGATCGTGCCGCCATCGAGGAACACACGCAGGTCATTTGCTAGCTAACGCTGCAGGCGATACGTCTGCCCTCTGCCGGCGCGGGGGTACCGCTTTACAATGACGCGTAAAAATTTGCGCGTCATTTTACGTGTCAACGAGATGCGATTTGACGCGCAAATAGGAATTCGTGGGCGCTCGGAAGATCGACGGAGTTCGTGAACCTGCAACTTGGTTGGGTAGCGTACGAAGTCCTCCAGCGGGACCGAATATGTTTTCGGTATCATATCGGTATCAAATGATACCGAAAGTATGTTCGTGATACTGAAAACTAGAAACCGTGCTTCATAACTGCTTGGAAAGTTCGGATTCGACTATCTTATTGTCTTGATCTGTAACAGGTAGACGGTCGAAAGTGGGCTACGTGTTACAGATTTAGATATTTCTGCTCGGGCGTTCTGTTTGTCTCGATCTGTAACATTTAAGACCGAAAATCCCAGTTAGATGTTACAGATCGAGACAAATGGCCTGCTCGGGCCGAGCCAAAACAAAAAGGCCGCATGCGAACCCGTGGAGGAATTCACATGCGGCCGACAGGGGGTATGCGGCTTGAATTAGGCCATGAGCAGGCCGGTCTCCGCGACGTTCTTGTACCAGTACGCGCTTGCCTTGGGATAGCGCTTCTGGGTCTCAAAGTCGATGTAGAACAGGCCGTAGCGCTTGTTGTAGCCGTTGGTCCAGGAGAACTGGTCCTGCAGCGACCACACAAAGTAACCGTCGACGTTTACGCCGCCGTCGATTGCCTTGAGGATCCATGCGAGATGCTGACGCATGTAGTCGATGCGAGGGGCGTCGTCGATAAAGCCGTCCTCGAAGTCGTCCTTATAGCCCATGCCGTTCTCGGTGATGTAGATCTTCTTGTAGTTGGGGTAATCGTTCTTAATGCGGAGCAGTAGGTCGTACAGGCCCTCGGGATAGATAATCCAGTCCCAATCGGTGGTGGGTACGCCTTCGCGCACGCATGACTCGCCCACGCCCTTGAGGAACCAGCGCGAGGAGCCCTTGTCGCCGGTGCCATTGTGGTTGATGTCGTTTTCGCCCTCGGCGGCACGCAGGAACTGGCACTTGTAGGTGTTGACGCCCAGGCAATCGTTGTAGGGGAGCGCGGCGGTCAGCGCGGCGATGTCCTCGTCGCGGACGTCGAGCTCGCCGCCGGCGATATGGGCCAGCTTGGTCGCAGCCTCCATGGTGTCGGCTGCATAGTGGCCGCGGAAGGTGGCGTCGAGTACCCAGCGGTTGTTGATGACGTCGGCCATGCGAGCTGCCTCGCAGTCGGCGGCGTTGTTGGGATCGAGGGGATACTTGGGCTCCAGGTTCTGGACAATGCCGATCTCACCCTCAAAGCCGCCCTCATGGAAGGCGACGACGGCCTTGGCGTGGGCCACCATCATGTTGTGCATGAGCTGGAAGGCCTTGTCCAGGCGATACTTCTCGCCGTGCGGCCAGTTGCCGACGATAAAGCTGCCCTCGGCGGTTGCGGGAATCTCGTTAAACGTGAACCAGTGCTTGACCTCGGTGAACTCGGCAAAGCAGAACTTGGCGTACTCGACAAAGGCGTCGATCGTCGTGCGCGTCAGGAAGCCCTCGCCGCCGTCCTGGTAAAAGGCCTCGGGCGTATCAAAGTGATCGAGCGTGACATAGGGGATAACGCCGGCTTTGTTGCAGGTGGCGAAAAGCTCATGATAGAAGGCGACACCCTCGTGGTTGATCTCGCCAGTGCCGTTGGGGAAGATGCGGCTCCAAGCGATGGAGACGCGGATACCGTTGATGCCGAAGCGCTGGCACAGGTCGATATCGACCGGGTACTTGTTGTAGAAATCGCTTGCGGGATCGGGGGAGAAGCGACCCTGAGCTGCCAGGAAATCGTCCCAGGGCACTTTGCCCTTGCCGTGCGTGCGGGTCTCGCCCTCAACCTGGTAAGCGGCGGTGGCGCCGCCAAACACAAAGCCGTCGGGGAACTGCATGGGGTTGGTCATGAGTCATCCTTTCTGTGGGATTCGAATAGGGAGAGGTGCCCGAACTGGGGATCCGGGCACCAACAGAGGGAGGAACCTAGTCGAGGTTCTCGCGGAGCCACTTGATGGCGCCAGCGGGGTCGCGAGTAAGGTCGATATATTCCTTACCGCGCGGGGCGAGCAGCTTAATGCCCAGGCGATCGGTGTCGGCCTTCATGTCGTTGTAGTAGCTACGGACCTGCGGGGCAAGCACGATAACGTCGTACTGATCCATGATGGCAGTGTGCTGGCCATAGGCGCCTGCGGAGGAAGCGATGTTCTCTCCGGTCTGCGCGGCACCTTCCTTGATGGCGTTGGCAAGCATGGCAGAGGTGCCGGCGCCGGCGCACAGGACGAGGACTTTCAGGCCGTCGACATCCTTCTTAGCGGATGCATCGGCAGCGGGCTCGGGCTGATCGGCGACAGGCTTGCTGTCAGCGGCAGCGGCGGTCGGCTCGACGGCAGCGGTGGTCTGCTCGACAGCGGGCGCAGAGGTGCTGGCGGCGATGGTGGCAGCACCATCGGACTCAAGACCCAGCTCGGCGGCGCGCTCGGCCTCCTGGTCGCAGAGCAGCTTATCGTATGCCTTCAAGAACGGCAGGTAGATGATGGCGTCCAGCAAGATGATGATCGCGACAAACACCAGGGCGATAAGCTGGAAGTTCGTGGTGATGAAGATGCCGATGGGGGCAGGGGTAGCCCAAGGCACCACGAAGGAGAAGCCGTTCATGCCCACGTTGTCGATAAAGAACTTGGCAACACTCACGTTGACGCAGCCGGCGGCAACAAAGGGGATGAGCATGTAGGGGTTAAGGATCATCGGCGCGCCAAAGAGCAGCGGTTCGTTGACGGCGAAGGCAACAGGAACAATCGAGGCCTTACCGACGGCTTTGAGCTGCTTGGACTTCATAAAGAGAATCAGCAGAAGCGGCACGATGAACGTGGCGCCGGTGCCGCCGAACTCACCCACGAGCGACATGTTGAAGGTGAGGGAATGGGCGGGGTGACCACCGGCCAGCAGAACCTGCAGGTTCTCGGCCTGGTTGGCAAGACGGATGGGGTCGATGCCCGGCTGGACAATCGAAGGGCCGTGGACACCGATGAACCAGAAGAACGCGGTGGCTGCCTGGATAAGGATCTGTCTCTTATACACATCTGACGCTGCCGACGACTTAATAGGTGTA
>URFE01000118.1:0-6229 GCA_900546965.1 uncultured Collinsella sp. | reverse complement strand
GGAATGCCGTACATGAGCAGGCCGCCCGGGCGGCCTGCTCATGTACGGCATTCCCAACATGAAGCTCGAGAAGTCCGTGGTCGAGCGTCGCGTGACACTTATGCGCGAGCTGGGCATTGTGTTCGAGCTGGGTGCTGACGTTACGAACCCTGCGGTGGCGGCCAAGCTCAATGGCTTTGACGCTGTCGTGGTGGCTGCCGGTGCTCGCGCCCCGCGTGGACTGGCTGCTGAGAATATTGACGCGCCCGGCGTGGTGTATGCCGTGGACTACCTGACGGCCTCGACCGTCTCGGTGCTCGATGGCGGCGAGCCTGTCGTCGATGCATGCGGCCTGGACGTCGTGGTCATTGGCGGCGGCGATACCGGTAACGACTGCGTGGGTACCGCGGTGCGCCAGGGCGCGCGCAGCGTGCGCCAGTTTGAGTTCTTGCCGGCCGCGCCCGATAAGCGCGCGGCGAGCAACCCCTGGCCGCAGTGGCCCAACGTTAAGAAGACCGACTACGGCCAGCAGGAGGCTATCGCTGCGATGGGTGGCGAGATGCGTGCCTGGGGCGTGGACACGCTCGAGGTGCTGCTGGACAAGAAGGGTGCGGCAGCGGGCCTGCGCGTAGTCGATCTGGACTGGTCGGCGGGAAAGCCCGAGCGCATCGCGGGCTCCGAGCACGAGGTCCCGGCGCAGCTGGTACTCATCGCCTGCGGCTTTACGGGTCCCGAGCACGGCGTGTTCGATGCGGTGAGCGTGCCTGTTGCCACCGCTGGTCGTCCGCTGCCGGTGATGACTGCCGAGGGCTCGCACCTCGCGGCTCGCACGGAGGGTGTCGCCACGGATGCCGCGCCGGTGTATGTGGCGGGTGATGCCCGCAACGGCAGCTCGCTCGTCGTGAACGCCATGGCCGATGCCCTGGCCTGCGCAGCCGAAGTCGCCGAGGCGCTGGAGCTGTAAGGTGGTCGCCCGCAATCGAATCAACAAGGGCTGTTCCCAACGGCCGGCACATAAGGAACGTCCCTAAGTGCCGTAAGGAACGTCCCCAAGTGCCGGCAGCTGGGGACGTTCCTTATGTGTCGGCATCCGGGGACACTCCTTGCGAGTTCGCAGGCGATTTTGTCATTTGTCGACGTGCAAGTGTTCATTTGTCGACGTTTGCGACTGTGCTACTCTGCTCTTTCTGTGGTGGTAGCGGGCGCTTGCCTCAAATGAGTGAACTGGCTGTCTATGTCTACCTGCGGTTTTGTTGCGGTGCGCTCATTCGGTCAAGTGTCCCGTCAAGTGTTTGGTTGGCATCTGGTTTGCAGTCGAAGACCTATTTTGCCCGCGCTTGCCTCGGTTGCTCGCCCTCCTCGTAAGCTCAAATTGAGGTCCATCAGTTTGAGGAGGATGCCATGACTGACCAAGTTTTTGACCGAGCGCAGCTGGCCGAAGCCGTCGGCAACGATATTGCCGACATGGCTCACTTTTGGATGCTGCGGAAGTTTCAATTCCTGGAGCCGGCGCGCGAGCAGTTCGAGATTATCGTCGATCCGTGGCTCAGCTATTGCGAGGAACCTTCTCAAAACGAAATCATGGCCTACAACATGGCGTTTACCGATTGGCTGCTGTTTGAGCGCCCCTATTACCACGGCAAGACGCTGTTGGAGCTGTATGTGGACGAGCCGCCAGCGTCAATTTCTCCTGCTTCGCTCGGGCGACTTAAGCAGGTGCGTGACACGCAGTATTTCTCGCGCTTTGGCATTTTGGACAAGGATTCCGCGACTGGCATGGTCGTGCTGAAGGACACGCGCACCGACCGTCGCTTTGACGTCTACGACCCACATATCGTGCAAAAGGAGCACTGGAACGATGGTGCGATTGCGGTGCGGCTCGCGTGCGTCGACGATGTCTGGCTGACGGCGGGGCAGCTCTACCTGTATGACATCGCGCGCCTGAGTGACACGGCGGTCGACGGGCCGGGCGCGGTGCATCCCGAGGACCTAGAGGACGGTTTCGACACCTCGTGCATCAGCTTCTTTTTGCGCCTGGTCCGCGACATCATGGGCGCCCAGGGGCGGTACGTGAAGTCGCTCAATATTTACGAGCAGGAATGGGAGTAGGGGATGGGCGGTTGTCGCCTGTCTTGCCCTCTGCCTTTATGTCTCGATCTGTAACGTTTGGCGGCCGCTTGTGCCCGTAATTGTTACAGATCAAGACGTTTGTCGGCGGAGGCAACGGTGACAATGGCCCATTTCTCCGATGTGGTGGTGATGGAAGTGTCTAATACCGTTCTTAAACACAAGCACACAACACGTAACACCTTGGCGCGGAATAGGATGCTTGCTAGGCTCACGGAGGCGGCTGAACAAGGCGTGCTGCTTGTGACACACGACAATGCCGAGCTCATGTGGCTGCGACGCCATGTTGGAACCGATGATATTGCGGAGCCCGAGCCGTATTTGTTCTGCTTTCAACATGATTGGGATGCGTTGACGTCGGCGGAGCGAGCGCTGCGTACCATCAAAGGGCTTGCGGAGTTTCATCCCGATTGGGCGTTTTGGGGTTATGACGCGGCACTTTTGTGGGGCCTGGAGGTGCCGAATGATCTGCTTGGGCCGCGATTTCTTGTTAAGACAGGTTGCTCGGTGACGTTGAGCAGCGGGTGCAGGTTGTTGCGTCCGCAGATGGCGGGCGCGCTTGAACAAGTCGACGGCGTGCGGGCGACGCCGTTATGGCGCACGGTAGAGGATTGCCTGCTGCGCGCGCCGTTTTCGTATGGCCTGGCGATTGCCGATTCTGCGTTGCGAGCAAAGGGCGTATCGCGCGATGACCTGGGCGAGCGCCTCCGCTCCGATTGCGAGGGCAGGCGAGGGCATCGCAGAGCGCAGGTGATCGCGTCGTATGCGGACGGGCTGTCCGAAAACGGCGGCGAGTCTCGTTTTCGGGCATTCTTTATTGCATACGGTTTTCCGGTACCAGAGTTGTAGGTGGAGTTTCGTGATCCGCTCGATCCGAATCAGGTATTTCGAGTCGACTATTTCTGGCGGCTCGAGGACGGAACGTGCGTGATTGGCGAGCTCGATGGAAAGGGAAAGTATACCCTGCAGGATGGTGGGGATCGGGGGTCGGTCGGCCCATTCGTGGCAGAACGTCAGCGAGAGTCCCATTTGACAATGCTCGGGCACAAGGTGCTTCGGTTTACGTTTGACGAGCTTAAGAATCCGGGGAAGCTGGCTGAAAAGATGAGACTGGCGGGCATTCCACAGCGGGCCGATTTAGCGGAGGAATGGAGGCGGCAGTGGTATGGGCGTTGAGGGGTGCAGCTGACGCGGGTGTGGTTGTTCCTGCCGAGTTTGTCTCGATCTGTAACAACAAGGGGCCGTTTGGCCTCGCAACTGTTACAGATCGAGACAGAAGGTTGGCTGCCGCTAAAAGATCTCAATCTGTAACATCTAGAGGCCGAAAATCTGTCTACTTGTTACAGATCTAGACGTTTGACGACAGGGCTGGAGAATATCTCGATTTATAACATCTAACGGCCAAAAACCGGTCTAACTGTTACAGATCAAGACGTTTTGCTGGAACGACCGGAACATCGCCGCGCTGTCTCCGTTTGCCCTCACATCTCTCTCGTCCCTCCGTTAACCGATATGTCCGCAGCAATCCTGCCGCGCTGGGCGATAATGGACAAATGTTCAAGTTAATCGTGAGGGAGGAGCTCGATATGGCGACTGCCGATCGTCCCACGTTGTTTATCAATGCGACCGTTCTGGATGGTTCGGAACATATGGAGCCGCAGCCCGATATGGCCGTGGCCGTCGAGCGCGGCATCATCACCTGGATGGGGCCGAGTGCTGTGGCGCAGGCGCCTGCAGGTGCCGAGGTCATCGACCTGGCAGGGGCGTATCTCATGCCCGGCCTCATCAATATGCATGTGCATCTGTGCGGTTCGGGCAAGCCGGTTTCGGCGGGCGATGCGGGCGCACTCATGAAGAAGCTCGACAATCCCGTGGGGCGCGCCATCGTGCGCCATATCCTCAAGGGTAGCGCCCAACAGCAGCTGGCAAGCGGCGTGACCACGGTGCGCGGTGCGGGCGACCCGCTGTTTGCCGACATCGCCGTGCGCAACGCCATCGACGCCGGCAAGTATCAGGGTCCGCGTCTGGTGGCACCGGGAACGGGCGTTACGGTACCGGGTGGCCACGGCGCGGGCCTCTTTGCGCAGGTCGCCAATACTCCCGCAGAGGCAGCCCAGCAGGTGCGCGATCTGTATGCGCGCGGTGCCGACGTCATCAAGCTGTTCGTGACGGGCGGCGTGTTCGACGCGACCGAGGTGGGCGAGCCGGGCGTGCTGCGCATGCCGGTCGATGTCGCCGCTGCGGCGTGCAAAGCGGCGCACGAGGTTGGCCTTCCGGTCATGGCCCATGTCGAGAGCACCGAAGGTGTGAAGGCCGCGCTTCAGGCTGGCGTCGACACAATTGAGCACGGCGCTCCGATAACCCCCGAGATGCTGGAACTGTACCGCGGCGCCGCAGGAACACAGCTCGAGGGACGCGCGCCGAGCGTGACCTGCACGATCAGTCCGGCGCTGCCGTTTGTGTTGCTCGATCCGGAAAAGACCCATTCGACTGATACGCAAAAGAAGAACGGCGACATCGTGTGCTCGGGCATTATCGAGAGTGCTCGTGCGGCGCTGGAAGCCGGTATCAAGGTGGGCCTGGGCACGGATTCGAGCTGCCCGTTCGTGACACAGTACGACATGTGGCGCGAGGTGGCCTATTTTTCCGAGTACGTGGGCGTGAGCAATGACTTCGCACTGCATACAGCCACGAAGGTCAATGCTGAGCTACTGGGGCTGGGTGACGAGACCGGTACGATCGAGTGCGGCAAGGCGGCCGACATTTTGGTGACGCGCGAGAACCCGCTCGATGACTTGTGCGCTCTGCGTGAGCCGATGCATGTGATGTGCCGCGGTGACCTGGTGCGCAAGCTGAAGGTCAAGCACATCCCCGAGGTTGACACCGAGCTCGACGCGATTATGGCCATGCCGGCAGAAGCCCTGGCAGAGGAGCTCGCTCGCGACGGCGTAGCGTAAGCGCTGGTGCGACGGCTTCATCGAATGATGTCGACCCATGCAAAAAGCCGAGGTCTCAACACGAGGCCTCGGCTTTTTTTGTCCTATGGTGTAGCGGCTAGGAGCGGGTTTCCATCTTGGCGTGGCACTTGGGGCAGGTGACGCGGATTTTGCCCTTGCCCTTGGGGACGGACAGCATCTGGCCGCAGTTGGGACACTTGAGGTAGGCCGTGGTCTTGCGACCCTTCCACATCTTCTTGGCCGTGCGCTTGGCACGCTCAAAGTCTTCCTTGCTGGTGCCGGACGTGCGCGAGGCGTTGGCAGCTGCAGTCCCGCCGCCCAAGCTGGCGACGAATTTGCCGAGGCCGGGGACGTTTGCGGTCGCCGTGACAAAGGCATCGTTCTCCTTGCGGCGCGCGTCGATGTTTTTGGACAGGCCGCGCAGCACGCCGAGTACGATTACGGCGATGGCGATCCAGCTGAGCCACTGGATGCGGGCCATCGATCCGATCATCGCGATGATAATGCCTGCGAAGCCCAACACGACGGTGAGTTCGTCGGCGCCGTTGCGACCCTTCATAAAGTCATTCATGCGAATTGCCTTTCGTTCGATATGCTGCACGCCTTTATACCCCTTTTGGTGCATTGGGGACAGGTCAATCTGCACCAAGGTGGTGCAAACGTACCTGTCCCCCTTGCACCAATTACTTGGCGAGCTTGTCGACGACGCGTTCGATCTCGGCGAGCTTGGCGGCTTTGAGCTCCTCGTCGCCCGATTCGATGGCCGAGGCGACGCAGCCCTCGATGTGAGCCTTGAGCACGTCGGCGTTGATGCGGGCGATGAGCGCCTGCGTGGCCATGAGCTGCGTGGAAATATCGACGCAGTAGCGGTCCTCCTCGACCATCCGCAGGATGCCGTCGATCTGACCACGTGCCGTTTTGAGCATGCGGGTCACCGATTTATGGTCTGCCATCATGGCGGGTCCTCGTTTCTGGTCAATCCTTCAAATGCCTCACCCTCAGTTGCGGTGAAATAGTTCCTGATTGAAGGCTTAAAGCGTTTAAACCGGAACTATTTCACCGCAACTTCTGAGGGGCTGGTTGGGCAGCGGTGTCTGTTGGTGCGTAGCTGCTACGCGGCGGTCACGGACCTGTCTCTTATACACATCTCCGAGCCCACGAGACAT